>SXKT01000052.1 GCA_005778035.1 Chloroflexota bacterium | reverse complement strand
GATGTATAGCGCGGTGATGTGGGCAGTGGAGTTACATGGGCGCGACGCGCGCAAGGGTACCAACATCCCGTACTTGGCGCACTTGTTGGAAGTATGCGCATTGGTGCAACAAGATGGCGGTGACGAAGATGAAGGCATCGCGGCTCTTTTACACGACGCACTGGAGGACAAGGCGGAACTGATCGAAGTTGGGGAAATTGGCAAAAAATTTGGTGCGCGTGTGCAAAAGCTGGTTGAAGCTGCAAGTGACACCGACCCAGCATGGGATGGAAAAGGCGAAAAAGCCCCCTGGCCACAAAGAAAATTGGCTTACATCAAGCATGTTCGCAGCGGCTCACCACGAGATATGCGGGTATCGCTTGCCGATAAGGTTTACAACCTTGGGGCCATCTTGAGGGACTACGCGCGTATTGAGGACGAGGTTTGGATGCGATTTAATGCCCCAAAAAACGGGCTCTATTGGTATTACCATAGCCTCGCAAAAGCGTATCACCACATCGGGGTTGAATCCAATTTGCTGTCTACGTTGGATGAACAAGTGGTAAAGTTTTCCCGTATTCCTGGCGCAACGGAACCATACGATCCAAATTAGCAATCTGGCAATTGGTTGAGTCTTCCCAATGGTTTTCGGCCAAGCCAATTCTGCCCCTTTTGGGGGTTAATCCGTTAAAATTCAGGCATCTTATTCGTTGGAGTGTGAAAGATGATCCGTATTGCTGTGGACGCGATGGGGAGCGATGAATACCCATTGCCGGATGTTGCCGGCTCGGTAATGGCCGCACGCGAATATGGCGTGGAGGTTATCCTTGTGGGCGATGAAGCGTTGATCAGCCCGGTTTTGCAGGCGCAGAACCCAGGAAACTTGCCCATACGGGTGGTGCACGCCCCTGAGATGATGACAATGGAAGACAAAGGTGATGCGCTTGTTTTGAAAGCGCGCCATAAGGATTCCCGTAACTCGATGGCAGTTGGGATGGACCTGGTAAAAAATGGCGAGGCTGACGCCTTTGTAACCGCTGGCAATACCGGCGCTGCCTGGGTCACCGCATTCTTTCGGTTGGGTCGCTTGCGAGGCGTAAGCAAACCAGCGCTGGCAGTGATCTTCCCTACCGCCAAAGGGCATACGGTGGTGTTGGATATTGGCGCCAACCCCGATTGCGAACCCGAGAACTTGTTACAGTTTGCCAAAATGGGCTCGGTGTACGCCGAAAAAGTGCGTGGGGTAACCAACCCAAGGGTCGGTGTGGTATCTAACGGCGAGGAAGAAGGCAAGGGTAACAAATTAGTGCGTGAGGCTACACCTTTGCTAAAGGAATCCGGGCTGAATTTTGTGGGTAATGTAGAAGGCAAAGATGTGATCGGTGGCGCGGTGGATGTTGCCGTTACTGATGGCTTTACTGGCAATGTCATCCTCAAAACATCAGAGGCAATCTCCAAATTGATCATCGACAAGATCAAAAGTTCCATCAAAGGTGGCGGCCTGTTGGCAAACATCGGTGGCTTGCTGATCAAACCCGCTCTTTCCAGCTTAAAGAATTTGCTGGATCCCAGCAAGGAGGGCGCGGCACCGTTATTGGGGATCAACGGATTGGTGTTTATCGGCCACGGCCGTTCCAACGCGGAAGCGATCAAGAACGCGGTGCGGGTTGCCAAGGATGCGGTAGCATCGGGTGTGCTCGATTCCATCCGAGAGAACTTTAAAGCCTGACATTTAGGATCATCAGGAAAGAGATCATCAGGATTTCCTGAGCGAATAATCGAACTCAATTAGTCGAACATTATAAGGAAGCGCGATGCAAGTCATATCGAACGAGAAGAAGATCAAATTCAACAAACGTGTTGGCCAATACACCAGTTTTATTTCTTTGCTGGTATTGGGTGGGGGCATGTACATCTCCATTGCCCACCAAGACCTATTTTATTACTCCTTTGCGGCTTTGGTGGTGGGTTTTGTGCTCTCGCAGGTTGGTATTTATTATGGCAACCGGTGGGGGCGCAAGCCAACCATCGATGAACGGATCACTACCGCGTTGAAGGGGCTGACGCATGAACACACCCTGTACCATTACACGGGCCCGGTTTCACATTTGCTGGTTGGCCCCAGTGGCATTTGGATCTTGGAGCCGTATTACCAAAAAAGCACCATAGAGTATAGCGGCGGAAGGTTTCGGCAAAAAGGTGGCGGGTTTTTGTTGGGCTACCTAAAGATCTTTGCCCAAGAAGGGCTAGGCCGGCCAGAGTTGGAGATCCGCGCGGATGTGAGCGCTATGTATAAGTGGCTGCAAGATAACCAGATCGAATTAGAAAGCCCCGACCTGATCAATGTAGCGTTGGCTTTTTTTGACCCCAATGTAACCTTGATCCCCAACGACTGCCCATATCCTATGGTCACAATGGATCACTTAAAATCAGCCATTCGGCAAAACAAACTCAACATTGCCCCTGCTATTGTGATTGCCAAGATCAAGCAAGCCTTGCCCGCGGAGCCTGTAGCCTGAGGATGAAACGATTCAGATACGGCGGGGGTAAATGGGCAATAGCAAAGTAAAGGCCCTTACCTTGCCCAGAATGGTGGTTTCTCTGGATATTGAGACCACCGGGTTGGATGCATCCGCCGATTCTATCATCGAGATCGGCGCGGTTAAGTTTAATGGTAACAGGGTAGAGGCTGAATGGCATACCCTTGTAAATCCCAACCGTCGAATCCCTGACGCGATCACTGCCCTTACCGGTATTGATAATAGCATGGTACGTAACGCCCCATTGATCCGGGAAGTGGTAGCCGAGCTAGAGGAGTTTGTAGGCAACAGTCATATCCTTGGCCAAAACATCCAATTTGATCTATCCTTTTTACGCAAACAAAAGATCTTTTTGTATAACGAAACAATCGATACCTATGACCTTGCCAGCGTGCTGATGCCAGGTGCCAGCCGGTACAACCTGGCGGCGTTAGGAAAAATGCTGGGCATCCCATTGCCAAACTCGCACCGCGCGCTAGATGACGCTCGCCTAACCCACGCTGTATTTATGCGGCTATATGAGGATATCCATGCTTTGCCGGTGTCCTTGGTGCGGGAGATGGTCTTCCACGGCGAACCGCTGAGCTGGCCAGGTACCGCCGCCTTTAAATTCGCGCTTGCCGATATAGATGTGGATGATCTTGCACCCACCGCCAAGCTAACCGAGCGCATACCCATAGAATTTGTTGGACAACAGAATTTTGCAGAACTGGAATTGGTTGCCGGCGAAATTGTGGAAGAACCATTAGACGCCGAAGAAGCGGCTGCCTACCTGGACCATGGCAGCGCCTTTGCCCGTCACGCCGCCCAGTTCGAGCGGCGCCCAGAACAGTTGGAAATGTTGCGCGCCGTGGCAGATACCCTTTCCAGCCACGACAAGCTACTGGTAGAGGCTGGAACGGGTGTAGGAAAGTCATTCGCTTATCTCATCCCAGCCGCATTGTTCGCCATCAAGAATAATACCCGTGTGGTCATCAGTACCAACACAATCAACCTGCAAGACCAACTGATCAAAAAAGACATCCCCGCCATTGGGCAAATGATCGGCCAGAATGTGCAAGCTGCCCTGCTGAAGGGCCGTGGCAATTATCTTTGCCCACGGCGTTTTATGGTATTACGCCAAAATGGCCCCGGTAATATGGATGAGATGCGAGTTTTGGGTAAAGTACTTGTGTGGGTGGCCAATGGCGCCAGCGGGGACAGGACTGAAATCACCCTGAACCGGCCGGGAGAACGCGATGCCTGGAGCCGGGTAAATGCCGAAGACGAGCATTGCTCCGGAGATACATGCGGCGGACGCATGGGTGGTCTATGCCCATTTTTCCGGGCTCGCCAAAATGCCCAAAATGCCCACATTATTGTGGTAAACCATGCCCTATTATTGGCAGATATGGCCACCAGCGGCATGGTATTGCCGCAGTATGATCACTTGGTGATCGATGAAGGCCATCATTTGGAAGAAGCCGTTACTGGTGCGCTCTCTTTTAAGGTAAACCAGCAAGACCTGGAACGCTTACTTAAGGAAGTTGGTGATAGTGGCAGCGGCAACCTTGGTTATCTGCTTAGCATAACACGCAACTATATTCGGCCAGCTGATTTCGCCGGGTTAGGCCAGCAGGTTAAAAAGGTTGGCGAGGCTTCCTTTCATTTGGAAAATTATTTGCGGGTATTCTTTACCGCGGTGGCCGAGTTTGTTCGAGCCCAAAGTGATGGCCGTAGTAATCCCAACTATAGTTTCCAATTACGGATAACCCCAGCCCAGAGGGCGGTTCCCGGCTGGGATAATATTGAGATCACTTGGTCTAATTGCGCCGACTCTCTCACCGCTATGTACGATGGGCTGCAAGAAATCTATAAGGCGATCGTGGGATTGTATACCGATGGTTATGATAATTTAGAAGACTCGATCGGCGAGATCACCAAGAACTTGAACATGATCAAGGAAGTGAACCAGAAGGTGACCAACCTGATCAACCAGCCTGAAAATAACGCCATCTATTGGATAGAGACCGGCGCGTTTAACAACGGGAGGCTGGCGCTCAACATTGCACCATTACGAATCGGTCCTCTGCTTAAAAAAGGCATCTGGGATGTGAAAAAAAGTGTGGTGCTAACCAGCGCGACACTTACCACCAATGGCGAATACGACTACCTAAAAAATACCCTGAACGCGCAGGATGCCAGCCACCTCACCTTGGGATCGCCATTCGATTACGAGAACTCGGCGGTATTGTTTTTGCCCACCGACCTGCCCGAGCCTAATGCTCCAGGCT
>SXKT01000051.1 GCA_005778035.1 Chloroflexota bacterium | reverse complement strand
TTACGGTATCGTGCTGGAAATATCCATACAGGCAGGGCTGCGATATGACAGCGCCTGCCAGGTATGGCAAGTTGCCAAAAACCTGGCCAGCGCATGGTCCCCATTTTATAACAGCTACCCATAAGAAGGCCGGCTAAAACCCCAAAATAGGGTAACACAAGCGCTCCTCAAAAAAAACCGGTTTCTCCTTCCACCTTCATTACTGCCCCTCAGGCGCAAGGCCAAATTCCACCCCGCCCGGGGTCAGATGACGACGCATTTCTGCATGCGTCGCTTTGGCGCGGTTTCTTGGCCATTCACATTCATTAGAAAACATAATACTTCAACATACATCACTTGACATCCCACTTATACTTACGTAGAATATCAACGTTTGTTCAATAAACTTACAAAGATGACCGTATTCACTCGCCATCGTCCAATAAGGCAAATACCTTGATGAAGAAAGCCACCCATCAGCAGACAAAACTGCACAACCGAGATTTCATTCTCAGGGCAATTTTCGGCCACGAGTCGATCAGCCGTGCCGAGGTTGCGCGGCTGACCAACCTTACCAGGGCCACAGTATCTGATGTGGTGAATGGTTTGTTGGAAGAGGGTTTGGTTCAGGAGGTTGGCAAGGGTGTTTCAATCGGGGGAAAAAACCCGATCATGCTCAATATCGTTGCCGATTCCAGGTATATGGTCGGTTTGAATCTGGCGCAGGATAAGTTTGTCGGCGCGATCGTCAACCTTCGCGGTGAAATTAAAGCGTTGGTAGAGCTGCCCGTACCCGATGACGATGGTAAAAAAGCCCTCGAGCTTATATACCAGATCCTGGATGATCTGGTGGAGAAAAATATTACCCCCATCGTGGGGATAGGGGTTGGCGCGCCGGGTTTGGTAAACACCAAGGCGGGCCTGGTCATCAACGCAGTCAATCTCGATTGGCAAGACCTGCCATTGGGAAAATTATTGCAAGAAAAATACCATCTGCCGGTATCGATCCTCAACGATAGCCAGGCAACCGCCATTGGCGAATTTGTTTATGGCGGCCGGCATGCACACGATGAGAACCTGATCGTGGTCAATGTGAAACACGGCATTGGTTCGGGGATTTTCATCAACGGCCGCTTGTTCCAGGGAGACGGCGGCGGGGCAGGCGAGATCGGCCATGTGGTGGTACAAGAGAATGGCGAGCTTTGCCGGTGCGGCAAGAATGGCTGCCTTGAAACAATTTCCAGCGCCCGGGCTGTTTTGCGCCAGCTTGGCATGCATTCTCTGGATGAAGCCAAAGCCGCCTACGAAGCCGGAGATGAGAAAACCTTGCGCGTGGTTAAGAACACCGCCCATTACCTGGGCATCTCGCTGGCGAACCTGATCGGCACATTAAATATCCAAAAGGTCATCATAACGGGAGACATGACCCGTTTTGGTACCTCCTGGCTGGCCGAGGTGAACAACTCAATGCGCAATGCGGCATTGGCAAGGCTATCAGACAATACAAAACTGGAACTTGGCACCCTCGATTTTCGCGGCTGTATTTTAGGAGCATCCGCCTTTTTACTGCTTGAAAATTATTCCCTCTTGTTTAAACAGGATTCCTAAACCAATGATTCTCATCGAACCAAAAGTTACCCCACCCTTAGATAAAGAATTTCGCCCATCTGTGCTGGCTGAAAAACACTTTTTGCAGACCGCGCGGCCATTTGGGGTGAAAGCTGTGATCGGCCTGGAAAGGGCGGCTGGCGAATTTACCCGCTATGAAACCCATGTTTTGCCAGAAGGCCACCCTCAGTTTGATGCCAACTTTGCCTATGTTGAGAGGATCGTCAAATTTTTGCTATGGCAACGCGGCGGGCATACCGTATATATTGGCGCGCCCAGCCCAATTGGGGAGTACATCCGAACTGTGTACGCCAAGGACGGCCCCCGTAAATTTGACCATTCCTTTATGGGCAAACAAGTTTATGAAAAAGAATTTTCGATCATCATTTGCGCCGCGGAGGATGTGCCGGTTGCGCGCGAAACCGGAAAACAGCTCGGCAGGAATTTGGCAGGATGCCGGATCGGATTCGACCTGGGCGCCTCGGACCGAAAAGTGAGCGCAGTGGTAGATGGCGAGGCGATCTATAGCGAGGAGGTGATTTGGGAGCCGAAGAAGAATAGCGACCCTGAATACCATTATCGTGAACTGATGGCAGCCATAAAAACCGCCGCCAGCAAAATGCCCCGGTTGGATGCCATCGGTGGAAGTTCAGCCGGGATCTATGTAGACAATCGCCCAATGGTCGGTTCGCTGTTCCGCGGTATCCCTGAAGAAAAATTTGCGGCGATCAAAAATTTGTTCCTGCGAATTCGCGAAGAGATGGGTGTACCCCTCGAGGTGATCAATGATGGCGATGTAACCGCGCTTGCAGGTTCAATGGCCATCGGCGAGAACGGAATTTTGGGTATCGCGCTTGGTTCCAGCGAGGCTGCCGGTTATGTGAATATGGATGGCCACATTATGGGTTGGCTAAACGAATTGGCATTCGCGCCGATCGATCTTAACCCAAGCGCGCCGATCGATGAATGGTCTGGCGATCTGGGTTGTGGCGCGTCATATTTCTCACAGCAATGTGTATTCCGCTTGGCACCGCTGGCAGGGATTCAGATCCCGGGCGAAGTGACAGATGCCGAAAGGCTTAAATTTGTACAAGCCAGGTTGGAGGCCGGAGAAGAAGGCGCGACTAAGATCTGGCAAACCATGGGTATCTACCTTGGTTACGGCATTGCGCATTATGCCCAGTATTACAACATCAAGCATGTGCTCATCCTTGGCCGGTGCACATCAGGCCGTGGAGGTGATCTGCTGATAGAGGGCGCGTTGAAGGTTTTTACAGCCGAGTTCCCTGAATACTTGACAGAAATAAAACTGCACTTGCCGGATGAAAAGATCCGCAGGGTAGGGCAGTCTGTTGCCGCGGCAAGCTTGCCGGTGGTACAAAACTGATTTATTGACCAGCAAATTATCCTGAGCGACCAAGAGAAAGATATGATTTTTCATCAGCCCGCAACCGCGATATACATTCCGGATAACGAACCCGAGGAGAAAGCTCTCTCCCGGACCACCCACCTGTGCCTTGCCGCCCATCAGGATGATATCGAGATCATGGCGGCGCAACCGATCCTTGAATGTTTTCAGCAAAAGGATAAGTGGTTCACAGGTGTTGTCGTAACCGATGGCCGTGGTTCGCCGCGGAACAGCATTTATCAGCACTATACAGACGAAGAGATGCGTTTGGTGCGTTTCAAGGAGCAATCCAAGGCTGCGGTGGTCGGCGAGTTCGCCGCCCAGATCATGCTGGATATTCCGAGCAAGGTGATAAAAGACGCCAAAAGGCCGGAACCCGTAGAAGACATAGTAAAGATCTTGCGTGCAACAAAACCCAAGCTGGTTTACACCCATAACCTGGCCGATAAACATGATACGCATGTTGGGGTCGCTCTTAGGGTGATTGAAGCTCTCAGGCAATTGCGCCCTGAGGAACGCCCGGAAAAAGTTTTGGGATGTGAGGTTTGGCGCAGTCTGGATTGGTTGGTCGATTCAGACAAGGTGGTCATGCCGTTATCGCAACACGAAAACCTGCAGTTTGCGCTATTGGGGGTATTCGATTCCCAGATCGTTGGCGGAAAACGTTACGACCTGGCCTCGATGGGCCGGAGGCGGGCCAACGCTACGTACTTTGAATCTCACGAGGTGGATAACGCGGCGGGGCTTTCGTACGCGATGGACCTGACCGCGCTAATGATGGATGCATCGCTCGACCCATTTGAGTTTGTGCAAACTTACATCCACCGGTTGACGCAAGACATAAAAGAACGAGTTACCAGGATGAGTTGATCATCCTTTTTACCTGAATCCAATTATTGGAAGGAGAAACCGCGCAGGCAAAATAGTACCAAGAAAGTGTGTGAACTGATCTGTTTGATAAATAATTAAAGGAGAAGTAAATGCAAAAGAAACTGTTCGCTTTGTTATCTGTACTTATTTTGGCAAGCCTTGTCATGTCTGCTTGTGCTGCCCCCGCCACCGAAGCCCCCGCGGCTGAAGCGCCCGCCGCTACAGAGGCCCCCGCTGCAACGGAAGCCCCTGCGGCTGAACCGGTTACCCTTAAGGTATACCTTTTGGATTATACCCCAGACACTATTGCCTGGCTCAAGAGCGACATCAACACCGCCTTTGAAGCTGCCCACCCTGGTGTGACAGTAGAGATCACCGAAGGCACTTGGTCCGGTTGGGATACTACCTTTAGTGGTTTCTTTGCCGCTGGCGAAGGCCCCGATATCATCAACCTGGGCTCCGAAATGAACACCCTCTATGGTGAAAACCTCGCCAATATGGATTCCCTGCTCGGCGAAGCTGCCTGGGCTGACATCAAGAACTTTGGCCCCGCCCTCGAAAACGCCAAGTACGAAGGTTCCCTGCGCGGTCTGCCGATCTTCACCGCCCCCCGCTACGTATTCTGCCGCACCGACCTAATGGAAACCGCTGGCTGGACCACCGGTACCCCGCAGAATTTTGCCGATTGGAAGGCTTTTGCCGCCCAGGCTTCTGTGATCGATGCCGCCACCAATTCCTTGTCGCAGCAGGCTCTCGTCCCGGTGGACGCTGGCTCGATGGCTGATTGGCAATGGTGGTTGTTGGTGTACTACTCCCTCGGTGGCCAACTGTACAATGCCGATGGCGCTCCCAATTTCGATTCCCCCGAAGCTTTGGCCGCTACCCAGTTCCTGCTCGACATGCGCAAGGCTACCTATGGCGATGCTGTAAACGCTGTTGGCGCGCTGCCCGCTGGCCAGGGTTCCGTCATCGATGTTGATGATGCCACTGGCAAGAGCAATGGCGCTGTCTGTCTGGCTCACTCCGGTTGGGCTGCTCCTGCCTTCGACCGCCCGATCTGGGACAATGTTTCCATCGAGCCCTTCTATGGCGACCCCGCCAACTTCCCCAATAGCAAGCCTGTTGTCCTTGCTTTCAACGACTGGCTCGCTGTGCCCGAATATTCCACCAACAAAGAACTCGCTGCCGAATGGCTTAAGCTTGCCTTTAGCAAGGAAGCCAACAACAAGTGGAACGAGACCATGGGCCTGATCCCTGCCCGTAACGATTCCCAGTTCGGCTATGTGACTGAATCTGCCCAGCTGCAACGCGAAGCTGAATTGGCCTCCAAGTACGGTGTTGGTTTCGCTGGCATCAAAGAAGCTGCCAAGCTTTCCACCATCATGCAAGACGCCCTCGGCAAGTTGATCACCGAAGAACTCACTGTTGAAGAAGTCAACGCCAAGATCCAGGAAGAATACAAAGCCGCTCTCGGCCAGTAATTCCAGTTATGGTTGGGCAGGGGTAAAACCCTGCCCAACTTTTTTATTACCAGCAAAGGTAGGCCAAGAGGTGAACCGCCATGATTGAAAATCCATATTTGAATGTTCTTTTTTTTGCGGCATTAACCATCGTGTTCATCATCTCGTGTAGTTATGGTTTGGGCTATGTAGCGAAAACCATTGCAAGGATTTCCGGCGGGTCTCCAAAAACGCAGGATAACGCCTTCGCTGGTTACTTTTTTGCCGCCCCTTGGATCGTAGGCTTTCTTATTTTTGTGATCGTTCCGCTTGGTTTTTCGCTCTATTGGAGTTTTACAAATTACCGCATCGCTTCTGGTGTGCCAACCAGCTGGGTCGGTCTCGAAAATTACCAAACAGTGATCCTAAAGGATGACAGCTTCCGCTCTTCGATCATCAATACCTTGTACCTGACCGTGATCGGCTTGCCATTGCAGGTGGCCCTTGCTTTGTTTTTGGCAGTATTGTTGAACCAAAAGATGCGCGGCGAGCGCGTTTTTAGAATGGCTTTTTATTTGCCGGTCATTCTTGGCTTTAACACCGCAGTTTTGTTGTGTTGGCGCCTTATGCTGAATACCGGAACCGGTATCATTAACCAATTGATCCGTTCCCTCTCGGTGTCCTTTCCACCATTTAATTGGTTGAACAGGGCCGTGATTTATGCCCAGGAGGTCAGTGCGGCTTTCTTCTTGGGTCTTAATACCGGAAAATTCAACCTGATGTTGAAAGTCCTTGAGGCTGGTTTTCCGGCTGATAATCGGGTTCCATTGTGGGTGCAGAGCCCGCTTTGGACGAAAATGTCTGTGATCCTGCTGATGTTGTGGGGATGCGGAACAATGATGTTGATCTTCCTTTCAGGCCTCAACAACATCCCCAAAGAACTTTATGAAGCTGCCCAAATGGATGGTGCTTCTCCTTGGCAACGGTTTTGGCGCATCTCATTTCCTTTGCTTACCCCGTATATTTTTTATAATCTGGTTGTTGGCATGATCGGTGCCTTACAGATATTTGAACCAATATTTGTTCTGTATCGCGATAACCAACCGATCGTATCATCAACGATTTCGATGGTCTATTACCTCTGGCAGAAGAGTTTCAGCCATTTTGAGATTGGCTATGGTTCTGCAATTTCCTGGGTCATCCTTGCAATCATCATGGTCGTCACCGTGATCCAATTCCGCCTGCAAGACAAATGGGTTACGTACGACATTTATTAGGAGAGTGCAATGAACAAGATCCTGCCTGTTCTTAAAAGTATCCTGCTTTATACCATCCTGACCGGCGCAACGGTAATGATGAGTTTTCCCCTATTCTGGATGATCTCTTCTTCCTTTAAAACGGTTTCAGAAACCAACTCACCCGGCGTTGTATGGATCCCCCGCGAACCTACCCTGGAGGCGTATATTGCCATTTTTCAAAATCAGGATTTCCTCCGCTCCTATTTCAACTCGGTTTTTTATGTAACACTGGCCCTGGTTGGCACCCTCATATCCATCGCCGCGGTTTCGTATGCTTTTAGCCGGGTAAATTGGCCGGGGCGCAATGTGGTTTTCTTCCTCATGTTATCCACCATGATGATCCCACCGCAGGCGTTGATCGTGCCGCAATATGTGTTCTTCAACAAGCTGGATTGGATCGGCACATTTAACCCGCTCATTATCCCGGGCTATTTTGCCGGTGGTGCGGCAATGATCTTCCTGCTCAGGCAATCCATGTCGCAAATTCCAAAAGAATTGGATGAATCAGCCTTTGTGGATGGCGCCAGCCATATCCAAATTTGGTGGGAGATCATTATGCCTCTGATCAAGGCCCCAATGGCTACTGTCGCCACCTTCCTTTTTGTTGGCATGTGGAACAACCTGCTTTCTCCGCTGATGTATCTGCAAACCGTCAACTTGTATACCTTGCCGGTTTATGTTTCCACTTTGTACAACATCAACCAAACCGTTCAACCTTGGCCCACCATCATGACAGCCGCGGTGCTGACGACAGCGCCGTTGATCGTCGTTTTTTTCTTTGCCCAGCGTTATATCCTCGAGAGCGTTGTTGTTTCAGGATTGAAAGGTTAAAGTGGATCTACAAAAGACCATCGGCCAAAGGCTTTCCTTTGCTTTTCACACCAAGGGGCCAATTACTGACGAAATCATCGACGCCTTCAAATCCTACCAACCTGGGGGCATAACTCTTTTTCGCAGCCTCAATATTGAAAATGCCGCCCAAGTAAAGGCGTTTACTTCTGCCCTGCAAGATTTAGCAAGGCAATTGGGGCTTCCTCCATTGATCATTGCCACAGACCAGGAGGGCGGCCAACTGATGGCCTTTGGCGATGGCACACCGTTGCCGGGCAACATGGCCATTGGCGCGACACGGTCTGTTGAATTGGCCAAAAAGGCAGGTGAGGTTCTTGGCCGTGAAATGGCAGCCCTCGGCATCAATGTGGATTACGCACCCTGCGCGGATGTAAATATCAATCCGATGAACCCGGTGGTTGGGGTGCGCTCCTTTGGGGGCGACCCAACCAAGGTAGGAGAAATGGCTGCCGCCATGATCGAAGGAATACAATCTCAGGGGGTGGCGGCTACGGTAAAACACTTCCCCGGCCATGGCGATACCACCAGCGATACACACCATGGCTTGTCGATGCTTCCCCACTCGCCTGAAAGGCTGAACCAGGTCGAATTGGTACCGTTCAGGGCGGCCCTAAAAGCCAACCCCAAAATGGTAATGATCTCTCATTTGGGCATTACAGCATTGGATGGCGAAAATGCCCCGCCGGCAACACTTTCCCGCAAAGTAATCGATGGGTTATTACGCGGCGAACTTGGCTATGATGGAGTGGTGATCACCGACGCGATGGACATGCGTGCCATACGCCAGGGGGAGGCATTGGGCGAGGACGTGCTTCGCGCCGCCCAAGCCGGTGTCGACTTACTGTTGATGACATCGGACCCGCTGGATAAAAAGCGGGCTTATGATGCCCTGCTAAACGCGGCCCAAAGCGGCGGCTTATCCAATGCGGAGTTGGAATCTGCGCAACAACGTATTCAATTGCTAAAGGCATGGCTTGTCGAAAATCAGACCACCCAGGATTTATCGGTCATCCAATCTGCCGAACATCAGCGCGTCGCGGATGAAATCGCTGAACGGTCTCTGACCTTGGTCCGCGATGATCGGCATCTATTGCCGCTCGCGCTGGATAAAGAAAAGCGCGTCGCGGTCATCGTCCCCATCCCTGAAGACCTTACCCCGGCCGACACGTCCTCCTACATCCGGCCCATGCTTGCCGATTCTATCCGAGCGTATCACAGCCATGTAGATGAGATCAGGATCCCCTACGCGCCGAGTCTGGTTCAGGCCTCACAGGTGCTGGAACAAGTTCAGGGATATGATCTGATCGTGATGGGTACCATCAACGCTTATTCTGAAGAGAGCCAGGCAGAATTTGTGCGCAGGTTGCTTGCGACCGGCAAAGAAGTGATCGTGATCGCCATGAGGCTGCCATACGACCTGGCGAATTTTCCTTTGGCGCCAACCTATATTTGCACCTATAGCATTCTGGAACCATCGATGCGGGCGGTGGCAAAGGCATTGTTCGGAGGATTGAAGATGACAGGACGGTTACCGGTCGGGATCCCTGGCTTGTACCCATTGGAGCAAAGCTAATGTCGCTGTATTCTGAGATCTTGGAACAACCCGATCGGATAGAAAACCTGCTTTCAGCTCAACGGATCCAGGTTGAGCACATCGCAACCGAGATCAGGAAACGCGATATCCAATATGTTTTTCTCGCCGCACGTGGAACATCAGATAATGCCGGCCGCTACGCCAATTACTTGTTTGGCGCCATAAACGGCCTGCCCGTGGCTCTGGCAACACCATCGCTGTTTACCTATTACAACCAACCGCCTGTTCTAAAAAATGCCTTGGTGGTCGGCATATCCCAATCCGGCAAATCTCCAGACATCGTCAATGTATTGTTGGAAGGCCGGCGGCAGGGTTGCCTGACTTTGTCTATTACCAATGAGCCATCCTCGCCTTTGGCGGCAGCTTCAGATTTCGTCATTGACTTGCAAGCTGGGGATGAAAAAGCGGTAGCCGCCACGAAAACCTACACCACAGAATTAATGGCCGTTTCAATGCTCTCTTCAGCGCTTGCAAAGAAGGAGCATCACTGGCAATCATTGGCGTCCCTGCCAGGGTGGATGCGAACCTCCCTGAAGCAGGATCAATTGATCGCCCAGGCTGTTCAGCGGTACCGTTACATAAGCCAAACAGTGGTTCTGGGCCGTGGCTACAACTACGCGACCGCCTTTGAATGGGCGCTGAAATTAAAGGAATTGACCTACATTATCGCAGAGCCTTACTCCTCCGCGGACTTCGCCCATGGACCGATCGCGATGGTTGAAAGCGGTTACCCTGTTTTTGCCGTAGCCCCCCAAGGCAAAGTGTTCGATTCCATGCTGGAAATGCTTCGGCGGCTTCGGTCAGAAATATCGGCGGAACTGGTAGTAATTTCCAACCACGATTCGGCATTATCGCTTGCCCAGGTTCCACTCAGCATCCCAACCGATGTGCCAGAATGGTTATCCCCGATGGTTGCGATCCTTCCCGCCCAATTGTTTGCCTACCACCTTACTAGAACAAAAGGGTTTGACACCGAGCAGCCAAGGACGATCAAAAAGGTGACAGAAACACAATAATTAAGGTGATTCCCTTGTTCTGGGTTGAAACCAACAGTATTACAGGTGAAACATTACAGTTGGGGCGATTACTCCAACTACCTATAAGTTCATATCAGGCTATTCGCCAAATGCGGCGTGCGTTCAGGGAGAAAACCTTCTCCTGCTCCGCTTCGGTCAATCCGATCACTTTGAGTTTCAACTGTTCGACCTCGGGGGATTGGTAGGGGGTATCGGATCCATACGTCAGGCGGTCCATTCCGACGTGGTTAAGAAAGATCCTGATGTCGTATGGCCATGCCTGGGCCATGTCTACATTGACATTCTCATATTCTTTGCAGGCCAATATAGCTTCGTGCAAGTAGGTGTGCATGCCGATATGGGCAAGTACAAACCGCACGTTGGGGTATGCTTTGGCCGCCTGTGCCTGCAGGTAAGGCAGGTCCCGCGGGGCATCGCCGCTGTGGAATAGGACGGTCAGATCATATTCCTGGCAGATATCCAGCATCGGACCGACCACCTTCAGGTCATTGGGGCGGTAGAAATCGTAACCGGCCACCAGTTTTACGCCACGGCAACCCCACTCGGTCACATATTTGCGGAGCAACTTCTGGGTATGTTCCGCGCCAAAGGTGGGGTTGATCCGGGCCAAGCCTGCGATCCGATCCGGATATTTCAATACGGCCTCGCCAATCTGCTGGTTGGCTTTGTCATAATCAGCGTCCCAAGGCGGGCTCATTACGCGGTCATGGGGGAATAGAACGCCGTGGCTGGCATTTTCCTCATCCAGCATGCGGATGACCGAATCTGGCTGGCCTGTGATAAGGTAAGGAACACAAGTGGAGGAGGCGACATTTGGGTCGGTTCCATAATGGATGTGTGTATCGATTACTTTCATATCATCGGTCCTGTTCTTTGTATTTATTCAATCGTTGCATCATTTCATCCCAGGTTGGCAGGTTGGTTTGGCAGCCCCACGCTTGGATAACAAAACTTGAAACAGTAGCGCCTATTTGGGCTGCCTCGCTCGGCGAGAATCCCTTGATCAGGGCGGCCAATGTTCCTGCCGCGAAGCCATCCCCCGCACCTGTTGTGTCCACAACATCTTCCACCAATACCGGTGCAACAGGTATTACCGCATTAGGGGTGTAAACCAAGCTACCCTTTTTCCCTTGGGTCGCAAATACCACTTTTAGGTATTTTTGAACCAATTGCACTGGTGAGCTTAGATTCAATATTGTAAGCAGGTTAGATAACTCAGACTCGGCGATAAAGAGGATGTCCGCGAGTTGGATGAATTCAATCGCCAAGTTTCCTGCGCTCGCCACCATGCCATTGAGTACCACATTGGCACCGCTTTGCTTGGCTAAATGGGCACTCGCGAGGGTATATTCGGAAAACTTCTCATTGATCACAACGTATGTTGCCTGACGGATCTGATTCTCCGGAATCACCCAGCTTGATTGCACGGCTGCCACTCCTTGGTGGGAGATACAAAAACCGTCGCCATTTGAATCAAAATATAAATAATTGTGGCCAGATCTTTGGCCAACCCTGACTTCTACTGCTGAAATATCCACTCCCAAACCGCTCAAGTGTTTCTTATAACCGCTGGATGAAAAATCTTCACCCACGACCATTGCCAAGGCAGACGAAACACCAAGTTTTGCAGCCACTGCGGCGATGTTTGCCGAACAATCTCCGTAATATACACGTTCCAATGCTTCAATTGGCATATCGAGTGTGACGGTATCACCATTTTGTGGATAGATAGATAATTTGTAAAGATGGTCATAAATCGCCCAAGCGCCGATTGATAAAAGATCGAACTTATTACTCACTTCAGCGCTCCCATGGTAAGCCCGCGTACCAAGTGCCTTTGGAAATACAAGGCAATGATCATTCCGGGGACAGCTGATATCATTGCAGCGGCAGCCATCCAACCCCACTTGATTTGATCAAAGTTCATGGTTTGCAAGATCCCGACAGTGACCGGTTGGGTGGCGGCGCCGCCCAAAACCATGCCAAAGATCAGGTTATTCCAGCTGTAAATAAAGGAGATGATCAGTGCGCTCGCTATTCCGGGACGAATGATCGGCAAGGCTACATGAAAAAAGGTTTGCCATACGCTGGCGCCATCCACCCTGGCAGCTTCCTCGATCTCCATCGGAACCTCTTTAAAAAAGCTCATCAGGATCCAAATGGTAAGTGGAAGGGTGATCAGTTGGTTGGCAAGGATCAAACCATGGTAGGTATTGTACAGACCGATCTTTTTGTAGATTGCATACAAAGGAAGTATGACGGCCAATTCAGGAGCGAAGCGGAAAGAAAGGAATGTGAACGAGATCGTATCCCTACCGCGGATGTTGGAGCGCGAAAGCGCATAAGCGGCCGGAGTGCCAATCAGGGCGGAGATGGTTACGGAACCAACCGAGATAATTACTGAGTTGCGCAAAAATTTCATGTAATCGGAAATGCCAGTAGTGAGGCCAGTGCTGCCCTCACCAAATATAATGGCACGATAATTGTCGAAGGTAGGGGTGAAGGTGAATACAGGGGGATAGGCGATGATGTCTTTGAAGTCCTTGATAGACATCAGGAAGATCCATAGTAATGGGAAAAGGATGAAAACGGAGAACACCAAATAACCAAAGAGGATGACGAGGATACGGGGAATACGTTGTGCCATAATGGTTTACATGCCCTTTACGTCGTTAGCTGCCTGTTGCCATTTTCTGGCCAGAAAGGTGCTGACAAAATAGCTGATCAGCCATAGCACGAATATGATCGCCATCGCGGTTCCCATGCTGGACCATTTGAAAACCTCCTCATAAGCTGAGACATTCATTACACGAGTGGCGTTGATGGGACCACCGCGGGTCGTCGGATAGATCAGATCATACGCCTTGAGAGCGTCTGAGAACCGGAAAAGCAATACAAGCATAAGGTAAGGACCGATGTTGGGTACTTGGATTTTCCTAAAGATCTGCCAAGAGTTGGCACCATCCACGCGGGCGGCTTCCAAGATCTCCACCGGCACACTTTGCAAACCAGCCAAAAGAATGAGGGCGACGAATGGGATTGAGATCCAGGTGTCAATAACCGCAACTGAGAAAAGCGCAGTTTTTATATCCGCGAGCCAGGTAAAGGAGGGCAAGCCGACGGAATTCAGCAGCCAGTTATAGATACCACTGGCAGGATTCATCATGGTTTTCCACATCAACCCGGCTACGATCGGCGGGATGAGCATTGGCATGACCAATATGCTGCGAAAGATCTCCCGGAAGGGTGTGGTTTGGTCCAATAATTGGGCAACCAGCAAACCAAGCGGGATCTGGATTGCGACAATCATGAACGCGTAGCCTACTGTCAGGACAAGTGAAACCAAAAAATCCTTGTCAGAAAAAAGGTCGATGTAATTTTGGAACCAAACAAACTTGGCAACCGGATTGTAAAGTTTATTGTTGGTGAGGCTGGTGTAAACCCCATAATAGAATGGAACCATTACCCCAATGATCGACAACAGCGCGGGAAGGAACATCCAATAGTAGGGTGTCTCACTGTTCAATTTATGTTTATTCTTTTGTTGCGATTCCATAACTACTGGCCTTGCTCCTATGAGGATAGGTTCCTGCACTGGGAGCGGGGAGAAGCCGCTCCCAGTGTTATAACAGATGATATTACTTGCCGAGGATCTTGTTGATGTCATCCTGAGCGGCGCACAGGTTGGCTTCAACGTTCCCGTCTTCGAAGTAAGAGGTTTGAATAGCCTCAGCCCAACGGTCGAGCGCGCGGGTCAATTCAGGGTGGGGTGGGAATCGGATAGCAGCAACAGTGCCCATTTCCTTCATAACCTCAATGTATTGGCCAGGTGTTTCACCCCATTGTTCAACAATGGCGAGCAACTCGGGGGATTCCCAGGAGGAAGCCCGAACAGGATTCATGTTGCCGGCAATGTTGGTACGTGTGATCACATCTTTGGAGGTAAGCCATTGCAGGAAAAGCCAGGCAGCATCCTTGTTCTTGGAGGCGCTGTTGATTGACATTTCCCAAACCCAGGCACCTGCAAGGCGTTGGCCGTCAGGGCCAAGCGGGGTCAGTGCATACCCAACATCCTCCGAGATCTGTGATTCAGAAGGATTCTCGTAGGTGGGTGCGAACAGATCAGCTTCATTGAGCGACATTGCGTACTGCCCTGAGGCGAAACCCTGAAGAGCTTCGTACCAAGTGAAGGCGGCTGCGCCTTCGGGGCTGGTGTCTTTGATGGTCTTGATAAACAGCTCGGTGGCTGCTACGGACTGGGGAGAACAGACCACCACATTGCCATCTCCATCCAACAAGCCGGCACCATAGGATTGCAACATGGTACCGAATGTCAGGTAGGTTAGATCCCAATATTTGTCAAAACGGGTGATGGTTCCGTAAACCTTCTGGCCATCTTTTTCAAAGGTCAACGCTTTGGCAGCTTCATAGTACTCATCATAGGTTGTTGGGACTGCAATGCCTTTTTCCTTGAGGATGGAAGGACGGTAAGCCAATAAGTAGCTCTCAAAGTTGATCGGTACAGCCCAGGTTTGTCCTTCTCCCATCCCTTGCATTGGTTCGAGGGTCCAACGGCCGGCATTCCAAATACCTGGCATGAAATCGGCCTGGTCATAGGTTTCAATATCGGTCTTGGTCGGGTCAGACAGGTAACCATCCAACGGCTCGACCCAACCGGCGGTGGAGTACTGCCAGTTGTGCAAAGGATCCGTCATGAAGGCATCGTAAGAACCTGCACCGGAGGAAAGGTCGGAAAGCAGTTTTTCAAAACCAGGTTGTTCTGCCAATACCTCAAGATTCACCTTAATTCCGGTCTTCGCCTCAAATTCAGGCAGAAGCGGTTTCAAGGAATCGACGAACGGGTGAGAGATCAACAACAGGTTTAGGGTGGTGCCTTGGTAGGCCATCCAATCGACACCTGCGGCGGCGGGAGCTTCCGCTGCGGGTGCTTCAGCTGCGGGTGCCTCGTTGGCTGCTGGAGCTTCAGCAGCCGGCACTTCGGTGGCAGGGGCTGCTGGTGCGCACGCAACCAAAACCTGGGATACCACCAAGATCATTACTAACAGAAATTGCAGTTTGGACCTCATCTACTCTACTCCTTTTTAAATGTTCCTCCGATCAGTTCCGGAGGGCATGAAACACCTTAGTTGGTTTTGCGTACTTCGTGAACTTCCTTCATTAGCGCTTGCAACCTTGAAATATCGACCGGTTTCCACCAAACGCCATCATCCTTGATATAAGAGCCAACCACCGCTCCGTCAGCTACACTCATGATCGAGCGGCAATTCTCTACAGTAAGGCCACTGCCAATGATCACCGGTAATGTGACAGCTTCCTGAATCCCTTTGACCTCTGAGACCGGGGTCGCGTCTCCGGTGCGTTGGCCAGTGGCGATCAAAACATCGGCGTCGAAGAATTCGCTATCGCGTGCCTGTTCGGCAAGAGAACGATCTGCCACAATGGCATGTGCGCCGTGTTTGACATGGACGTCCGCGAAGACCTTGATATTCTCGGCCTCTAGCCAGCTGCGGTAGCGCATAACCTGGCCGCTTTTGCCTTCCATAAAGCCTTCGTTGGCCACATACGCGTTCGCCCATTGGTTTACACGGATAAAATCAGCCTTGCAAGCTTTGGCGGTTGCCATGGAAGCCATGGCGCCATTCGCGAGAATATTGATGCCCAGAGGCATACCAGTCGTTCGTTTGATCTCCCAGCCTAACACAGCCAAGGCCGAGGAGGTTTCTGGGCCAAGTTCTTCCGGTTTGGCAAAAGGCAGATCCCATGCGTTTTCCAGCATGATGCCATCGGCACCACCTTTTTTGAGCCTGAGCGCTTCCTGAACGCCAAATTCATAAACCTGATCAAGTGTGTATTTCTTGAACATTGGTGAGCCAGGCATCGGCAGGCTGTGAACCATACCGATAATGGCCTTTTTGACCCCAAAAATGGATTCTATTGCATTCGGTTTGGGTGGAAATGTGGACATGGTTACGGTAACTCCTAAGAAAATAGCTGTATTCGGTACTCATACCGGTCAGCCCGGTAAATGATTTTGACACATTCGATAGCTTGGTTGTCCTCAGCATAGGTTACACGCCAGGCTACCAGTAATGGCGCGTTGGGTTCAATTCCTAGCAATCCGGCTTCTTGTTTGCTGGCTATGGAGGCAGTTAAATTCTCAGTAGCGTAACTTGGCCGAAGATTATGGCGTTGTACCAAAAGATCGTAATAAGAAGTAAGATTGTTGATTTCTCGGGGAGAGAATTGTAAGTGGGGCGGAATATAAAGTTCGTGCAACCCGTATGGTTCGCCAGATGCACTGCGCAATCGCGTAACCAACCAGACCTTTTCGTCATGGCTTAGTTTAAAGGCTTCCTGAACTTTGTTTGGCGGTATCACAAGGTCAGCGCTGATGGTCTTGGATTCAGGGACCAAACCTCTGGAGCGGATGTCATCAGAGAAACTGGTCAGTTTGATCAATTCTGGCTGAACACGCCGAGGCGAGACTATCGTACCGGCACGTCGCTTCCGCTCGACGATACCGTCTTTCGTCAATTCATCCAGTGCCTGGCGAATGGTGGCGCGGCTGAGCCCGTACTCCTTTTGCATTTCCATTTCTGTTGGCAAATGGGTGCCTTCTGTCCACTCTCCAGAATGGATCCGCGCAAGGATCAGTTCCTTAAGTTGCAGGTAGAGTGGTTTGTTTGTCTCTTTGTGAAAAGTTATATTGGTCATATGTACGTATAAAAATAATTAATATGTACGTACATAATAAGACAAATGCAAATAATTGTCAATACAAAATATACCCTGCACAAGAATATTTTTCAATGCAAAGTATTTTAAATAGTGGTTCAAACCCATTGAAGCGATGGCATTAAAGTATTTTTTTGTTGCTCAAATAATTTGGATTTAGTAGGAGAACATGGTCAGGAAAATACCGCACGCAATGAACACGGATATCAGGCTGTATATGCGACGAGCACAAATATGGATGCGTAGAGAAATATGGAAAGATAAATGCTGCGCTTATTTTGCGAAGATACCCGTGCGGGGAACATCAGTGGCTTAGCTGGCTATTGAGCGGGGAACGTAATTGTAAACACGCTACCAATGCCTAATTGGCTTTCAACGCTTATCCTTCCATCGTGTAATTCCAAAATGGATCGGGCAATTGCCAGTCCTAAACCCGATCCTTCACTGCTTCGGGCAACATCGCCTCTGTAAGATCGCTCGAATATCCGGCTCAGGTCAGTTTCCGCAATCCCACTGCCAGTATCGCGTATTGCCAACGCAAGCCCCCCGTCCTTTTCGTACGCTTCAAGGGTGATGAATCCATTGGTTGTATGGCGCAAAGCGTTGACCATCAAATTATCCAATACTTGCCGAATTCGTTGGCCATCCCAACGGATTTTTGGTAGATTCTTGTCTGCTTTGATCTGTATTGTCACGTTTGCCGTATCGGCCCGTTGTTGAAATGCGAGCTTTACGGCACCGAGCAAAGAAAGGACATCAGCTTCCTCCAAGTGCAAACGCAATTCTCCGGTTTCTGCCAGAGAGAGTGTCCTCAGGTCAGCCACCAGGTTTTGCAGGTGTTTGACCTCAGCCATTATCAGGGAAAATCGCTGGGGGGTTGGTTCCAGTGTGCCATTTTTCATCGCCTCGGCATACCCGGCAATTACGGTAAGCGGGTTGTTGAGATCGTGGGCTATATCGGCGGTCATTTGCCTCTGCAACCGGTTTGCCCGGTCCAGATCTGCTCCCAGTTGGTTGAATGCTGACGCAAGCTCAGCTAATTCTCCGCCGGTGTTAAGTGACAATTTCCTATTCAGGTCACCATCCATCATCGATCTTGCCGCCACCGTGAGCTGCTTGATGGGGGAACTGAGGGAATTGGATAAGGTGAGCCCCAAAATAAGCGCCGACAATACCCCCAGCCCGCCAGCGATCCAAAGTGAGGTCTGCACATCATCAAGGTATTTTTGCTCAATTCCACTGCGGGGGGCGTTCTGTCCGCTCTGTAAAACCGTGCCTACAGGGCGTTCGCCAATGGTAATTTGAATGCCACGTTTCAAGATACCAGTTTGGATCTTATCGCCAACAAGATACGGTCCCCCGGCTACGATGACTGTCCGGTTCCCATCCACGAGTGCAAAGGGTTGGGGGTCAGGCATATCTTGGCCAAGGGCTGCTGGTGGCGGTAGTAACCCTTGTTCCTGTAAATATTTATCAATTCCATCCCAAGAACCACGATCCTGATAAAAGGTTGTTACTGACGATACAAATTGGGCAGATCGTTGATCTGTTACCAGCCGGGCAAAACCTTTGGCAGTCTGTAAGTAAATAAATAATGCGGCAAGGCCAATTACAAATAAGCCAACGAAAACAAAGGCTATGGTCAATTTGTGGGCAATTTTCATTTGAATTCGTTGGGTCCCTATGGGCGAAACCGATAACCGACCCCAAAGACCGTCTCAATATAATCCGGGTTGGAAGGATCAGGTTCGATCTTTGCGCGCAGATTGCGGACATGGACATCGATACTGCGTTCAAGGCCTTCAAATGTGCTGCCTTGAAGATGCAACAGGATTGATGACCGGGTGTGAACACGCCCAGGAGCCGCGATTAATAATGTCAGCAGGTCGTATTCAGAAGGGGTTAATGATACCTGTTTTCCCAAAACGGTCACATCCCTGGTTTCCAGGTCTACCTGTAAACCGTTGTAACTTAACACTGAGGACGCCTGGGTTGACCCATGTGCGCGCCGAAGAACCGCATGGATCCTTGCAACCAACTCCTTCATGCCGAAAGGTTTGGTTACGTAATCGTCAGCGCCCAGTTCCAGCCCCAATACTTTGTCTACTTCATCCAATTTGGCGGTAAGCAGGATAACCGGAGTGTCTTTTTCCTTCCGAAATATGCGTAAAAATTCAAAACCGCCCATTTCGGGCATCATCACATCCAATAAAATCAGATCCGGTTTGTGGTTTCGCGCCACCAATAAAGCCTCGCGGCCATTGGCTGCTTCCAGGACGTTAAAACCCTCGGCTGTCAAAACTTCCCTGGTCATCTGCCGTACATTTGCTTTGTCATCCACCAATAAAATGCTATTCATGATCATTTCTACGATTCATTAATTCTACACTTTTTATGTTCGCGAAAATACGCACGTTAAAAAATTACGGTTTTGCCAAGCGATACAGATCATCGACCTGGCGGTTCACCAATTTTTGTCGATTATTTTGGGTCGGAATGATCGTACGTACAAACTCAACTATTACGGCTTCAGGAGAAACCGAAACCCTCATGTAACCCGGCCCACCCAGCACTTCCCCGTTTCGGTATCCATATTCTGCAGCACTGGATGTTTGATCGATCTCTGCGGACCCCGGTTGGGGAACCTCTTGATAAGTTATCCCATCCAATTGCTCATGAACATACAAATGGTCATGCCCATGGAAAACAGCTGTTACCCCATGTTTAACAAGCAGTTCATGAATTGGCAGCCCCCAACCGGGCCGAAATTGGTCAAATAAATATTGCCCGTCCGAATCATGCCCACCCCACTCATATAGGTTCGCATATTCAACACCACCCCTGCCATCTTTTCCGGAACCACCCACCAATTGGTGAATGAAAACAAATGTAAATTTTGAATCATTTTGGATGAGGGTTTCAACCAACCACTTGTATTGCTCAACTCCCAACGTGCTATTCCATCCCCCACCTTCACTTGCCTTTACTGGTGGAGTATACGTATAAGGGTCCAGAACGATAAATTTGGCATCTCCCCAAGTCCATGCATAATAATTTTCATGGTCTATCTGGTTTGTTGCCGCAGAATTGGAAAGAGGATGATAACTGGCCGATGCCGGGTTAGGAAAATATTCGGTTCGTTGAAGTACAGACCAATCGTTCATTTCCTTGCCAAGTTGCCCGCGGGGGGCACCTTCCCCGTCATGGTTTCCTAAAACCAAAAAAAGTGGAACGCTTTTGCCCAGGGCAGATAAGTAATACCTTTGTGCCTGGTATTGGGCTAATGCCTGGGTGTAAGGTTTATATTTGTCTGTCATAAAGGTATCGCCAAGATCGATCATAAAATCTGGTCGGTCGTTCAATTGGTTAGCCAACCCTTGTTGATAAACATCCAGGTTGGTGTTGTTATCCAAATGCGAATCTGCCTGAATTGTAAAGACAAACTGCGATCCCGCGGTTTTTCTCGTAGAAAAACCGCCTTGCTCCAATGGCTCAGAACCTGATTCTGTGGTTGATAATACGCGGTAAAAATATTGCGCGTTAGGAACCAGATCATTCACCTTGTATTCGGCCGGCTCGTTAGCAGTAACTTGTACGCGTTTCTGGTTAGCCCGGGATTCCACCGTCCAGTATTCCAGAACGAGGTCCAGGTCAGTATTGGCGAGGAAGCTGAACAGGATCGATCTCTCGCCTGGCTCGCCCAAAATAATATCCAGCGTGTGGTTAGGTACGGTAAGTTCGAGAGTTTGGCCGTTGATCTGGGCAGTACCCCCCGAACCGGACTTGGCAACCTTTTTATTGTCAGTAGCAGATACAGCTGCGCTTTCGGTGGCAACAACCGAGCTGGTGGGGGTTGCGAGAACCTCTGTTGAAGGGATGAGTGGTTCAGCAACCGGTACAGGCGCCGAGCATGAAATGATCATGAAGCAAGTAGCCAACAACGGGATGATCTGTTTGCTGTGGGAAACCATCAAAAAAAACAAGCCAATTACATTTTTATTGAACTTCGTAGAAAAATGTAACTTCATCTTCTTTTCCAATAACTGATTGAATATAAGAAACGATCAGACCGGTTGGGCTGACTTCAACCTGTACCCGTCCGCTATTTGGCATCAGCACTCCACTTTTATAGGCTTCCTTGTTTTCCCAGCTGGCGGTTGGGTTTGCTGGCTCAGGCAGAGTTTGGTAAATAACCCCATCAAGAATTTGTTTGGCAAAAATATGATCGTGGCCTTGGAAAAAAATGGTAACCCCTTCTTCGACCATGATCTGGTGAATCGTTCTCTCCCAACCCGGCCGATGCGCCGCCAAATGTTCCGCGTCTCCCCATTCATAACCGGTTGCCAATTCTATTCCTCCACGGCCCGTGCCCAACACATGGTGGGTGAAAACAAATTTGTATTGGGCATTGCTTTCATGCAGTATTTTTTGGAACCATTGATACTGTTCGTCACCAAGACTGATCGACCATAAATCACGATCGCCGGGCTTGTTCCTCTCTACCCCAAATTGATTGTCGACCGTCATGGTTGAATGCCAATAGGGGTCGATCACAACGAACAAAGCATTGCCCCATTCCCACGAATAATAATCTCCCAAAAGTCCTATATTCTCAACAGGTTGTTCATTGCCGGAATAAAAATCTGAAGGGTATGGAACCGGAAACATGGTGTTCCTGGCAGTTTGGGCCAATACAGCCACACTCTGAGAGCTGCCGTCCAAATTTGCCAAGGAAGCCTGTTCGTGATTACCATTTACCAGAAAAACAGGCGCATCGACCTTAGAGAGCCAGCGTCTTTGGTTTAAGTAGATTTGATTTACAGTCGCTTGGTTGACTTCCTTCAATGAATCGACGCTAAAATCATCCCCCATTGTGATGTAGAAATCGGGTTCGTCCTTTGCGGCGTTGGCCAAAACCTGGTCATACAAGTTGGCATCGAATTGCCTTCCAATCCTTTCAGGATGGGAATCCCCTTGAATTTCAAAAACAAACTTACTTGTTTCAGAACGGGCTGTGTGGAATGTGTGCCTTACGCCGCGGGTGTCATTGGCAATTACGTAATAGAAATATTCAGAATCAGGACTTAATTCGGTTAGGTTTATCTGTAAAGGGGTATTCGCAGTAGATTGGATCGGCGAAGTTTCCAATGTGACACCATTGGTTCCATATTCAATGATGATGGTTGCAGCGGTAGCGGGTAGCAAATTTATCGAAACCGTCGAATCTGTTGGCAAACCCGCCATTTCAGGCGCTAGAAAAAGAGCATTGGATGCGGTTGGAAAAGCCTGTGTTCTGGCCTCCTTATTTTTTTGGCCTTTGTTCCCAGGCGCCTGTTGTGGTAATTGAGTAGGGACGATTGTTATTTCCGCTTGCTGGGGTTCATCAGCAAGGGTGGCGGCTGGGGTAGACGGATTCCCTTGGGGAAGGGCCGAAATGGGGGCAGAGGTTGCCTGAGGGTTTGAACAGGCTACCAAAAAGGCAAGGGTAAAAAAATACAGGGTCAATACTTTCATTCATCACCTATAAAAAACCGTAAACGGGAAGGTGGGGCAGTTTAGCCCCACCTTCCTTTAAAGGTCATTTGAACAGGAAGTCGCTATTTTCAATGATCGGCATCGCGATCGGCTGCGAATAGAGGAAGGCCCCTGTAGGGTGGTTCAGGGCCCCCAATAATTCCAACCGCATCGCTGCCAAATCCGCCTGTTGGCTGGGGGTGAGGGATTTACCCACGGCGGTAAAAGTTGTAGCCATGTAGTAGTTGATCTCCCCGTCGTAAGCGCCGTATTGCCGGAACATTCCATCAAGGACAGTTTTATCAGGTGTGCCGCCGCTGATAAATTTTCTCAATTCAATCGAGATCTTCTGGCGTATATCCACAATCCCGGTAAGGGCAGGCCTTTGGGAATCCACAATTCCCTGGATCTTTCCGGCTTGAGTACTGTCCATCTTTTGTAACATCACCGCGCCAAGGTCGCCGGTCAAGTCGGTGGGGATGGCATACGTTGGATCACCCATCGCCTTGATATCCTTCAAGTAAAACGAACCGTAATAGGTGCCGTGTCTTTCGGGGCAAAAATAGACATCTGCTTCTACAGAACCGTTGTACCAAGAGAGCAAATCAGAAGCATAGGTCATAACCGCGACCTTCACATTCCGATCCAGACCTCGCAGGTCATCGGGTTCAGCAACCACTGGCCACTCCTTCATACCTTTTCCCTTCATGGATGAGAAGGATGCGATTTGGGCAGGGGTAAGGTCATGAAGAATATCGCCCATCACTTGGGCGCGTTCATAACTGATCTCGCCATCCAGCGCGTACAGGTCAGATGAATAAGACTTGATCGCGTCCAGGCTCAAACCGGACGTCCCTGAAGGTAGGTCATTTTCCAGTGCCCTGCGAAACGAATTCATCAAAACGAATCGCCTGTTTGCATATTCATTGATCCTTCCAACTTGATTCTGAGCCAATGTGACCAACAAAGCCCTTTGTTGCGTGGTAAGGATATTTAATGTGTTCAGCGCGGCACTGGTCAAAAATTCGCCTGAATGTCCCATTCCACTTGGGTCATTATCCCTAAGATATTGGAAACCCCAATAATCGGCCAGCTTACCTGGCGGGAAGAATGAATCTGCGCCAGTATCCCCGGTAAGGAAGGCCATAGCGTCAAAAGCGATCGTCATGCTTTGGGCTTTATCGGAGGTAGCCTGGTCTATGTTGTACCCTGGGGCCGCGGTGGCAGGGGGTTGGGTGGGTACTTTGGTCGGCACCACGGTTGAAGCCGGTGTGGGGGTGATGGTCGCTTGCCGGGCATAGACGGTCCGCAATTCGGTGCTTGCCAACGTGATCGATTTGATTGCGGCAAGCAAGGTGGGTCTATCTACTTTTGTGTTGGCTGCAAACTTGGGTTTGGATTTTAACGCGTAAAGCGTAAATATGAACTCTTTATCCCCCGGGCCAATAGGACAAGGCGGGGAATATTGAGCCAGCCCATTAAGGCTATTGGTACCCAGGGTTCCGCCCCCCGTACTGTTTTTTGCAATCTGCGTAGTGGCAGCCGGAATGTTGTACAAAATCCAATACCAATGCGCTTGGCCTTCTGGCGCATTGTGGTGCATGATCATGGCATAGGCAACGGTCCCCTTCGGAGCGCCGCTCCATTGCAAGGGCAACGTCGAGCCTGCCCCATCGCAGGTAGTATCAGCTGTGAGCCGGGACCCTGTGCCAAGAGCGGAGCTGGTTAATTTAAAGATCGCGGTGGATGGCGATTTTGGTGTGGCTGTTTTTGCCAGGGTAAGCCCTTTGGCATAAACCGTTGCCTGCTCAGGCTCAAAAGCCAAAGGCGCGCAACCCGCCACAATGATCAATATTGCGATAAGAAAACCGGTGTACTTTTTCATGGTTATTCTCCTTCATCGCAAGTATATTTAACGGATGTTTAGAAGTTGTTAGGATGGCCTTTAGGTTTTGTTAGGGTCATGACAGTTGAGTATGATTAGCCGAAAGATCGTGGATCAGGCAGAAAACAAAGCAATTTAGAACCGGACAAACAAGCGGGCTATTCATTATAGGTGGTGTGCATCATGGAACTATGGTCTGAAATGGATCAACGGCCTTTTTTGATATAGGCAGATGGGCTTTTTCTTTGACCTGGTTGGTAGAACAAATCAAAATAAGGGCCCGATGTTTCAGTCGGGTTACCATAATGGAGAAACTGCCTGGGCGAATGGAGAACAGACCTTGAAGGAGCAACCGAACCAAAAGCCATAAGCACGGCTGCAACATGGGGCGCCACCTAAATTGGATGGACGCAAGCCAAATTGCTTTAGTCTATTGCTTTACAACATTCACCATCACTTCATTGCGGGCAAAAAAACCGGGTACCCAAGGGGGGTTGTATCCAGCGACAATGTACTCACCAGCGACCGAATAACCAATGCTGCTGATCCAGTCCGTGAGCCTGTTTCTGTTGTGCCTGATCTTCTCTTCATTAAAATAGCCGTTAAACCGAATGGCTGCCGTTAGATGTTGATCAACCGACCTGATGTTGACCCGTTGGTCATTGGGTATCGGCAAGTTATCAATCGTGTAACTTGCCGGCATGATGAATGCCACAGTGTACTCTGAATCACCGGTAATGGTCACAGGGGAGGTCATCGCGATCTTCTCTGACCGGATGGCATTGACGGGGGTTGTCATTTCTATGTTTCGGTTTGCGCGGTTGTTACCAAAGATGTAAGAAGCAAGCACCCGAAAACCACGTTCGGCCGCATTGCGATAATTACTGCCGCTCGTCGTCACCTCGGCTTGGAGCATGGCAGGGTAACGGCGCAGCTCCAATTCCTTGTGTTTGAGCTCAACGATATACTTGGGGGTCTCAGTCATTGCACTCTCCGTTCATGGGTATTGGGTAACAATTCTATTTTATTGGGTCGCCGTGGGTTGGCGGCCAATGTTCCCATCGTTTATTGTTGCTTTCACCCTCTGCCTTGCCAGCCATGCATCGATTTAATTATATAACCACTCCCTGTCATTAATTCAGACCGCCTGGTTTGATCGCTGGCGATCGATCCTCGCATCCAATTGCCCAAACCGGGCGCGTCATCCAACAGAAGATCTGGGATCGGCATCACCATTCAACCAGGTCATTTCCGCTATCGCTTCCCGCTGCTCAAACCTGCGGGTAGGGGCTTGGGGTCACCCTCATTTTCCCGTTGTTCACAGGTCGAAGCGGCTTTTAGGGGCAATGGCGGTTTACGCCAAAAACCACTCGCGGAAGATCACCTGCCATGCCAACCATGCTACCCGATTGCCAACTCAACTTTCGTAGGTTACCTTGCCCATTACGCCAGTATCATAACCGGGCAATTGTTCGATGGCCTTCCTAAAAGCATCATCGTTCAGCAGGTCCATCAGCGGTTGCAACAAGGCAGATTCCGCATGCCGGTGTGGGATGACCAGGTCGTAGCGCTCCTGGTAAAGCGGCACAAAATCCAGGCCCAGCGCTTGCGCGGCCGAGGGGATCCCCATGCCGCAAGATGCCCTGCCAGAGGCTACCGCCGCCGCTACCCCCAAATGGGTGTACTCCTCATTGGCGTAACCGTTCACCGCGCTGTGGCCAATGCCAGCCTTGGCCAGGTGCATATCCAATAGCACTCGCGTACCGGCTCCGCGTTGCCGGTTGATGAAGTGAACATCGGCACGGGTCAGGTCTTCCAGCCCGTGCAATCCAAAAGGGTTTCCCTTGGCTACGATCAGCCCTTGTTGGCGCATAACCAGCCCAACTGCCCTTACCGGTACATCGGGCAAATATTGTTGGATGAACTTTATGTTGTACTCGCCGCTGTCCGGGTCGATCAGGTGTGATCCGGCCAGGTGGGCCTCTCCTCGCCGCAGTGCCACCAACCCGCCTTGCGAGCCAACGTTGGAGGATACGAAGCGCCGGCCTTTGGCGGCCAAAAATTGCGCCACCAGATCCAAGATCACATCATGAGAGCCAATGCAGAAGATGGTTTGCTCCAGTTCTGCGCGTGGTTTGATCAATCGAACGGTAACGGTGTCGCCGGCATCTACCCCTTGCACGCCGCGCGGCAACACCACCAAAGCATCGGCGCGCACCATGGAGGTGATCACCCCTGCTCCGCGAGAGATCGGCGCGCACAGCATTTTGCCATCCACCTTGCCCAAGACCACCCGAACAAAATCGTCATCTCCGGGGGGAGATACGGTCTTTCGGGTGATGGCCGCTTCCAGCGATTCGGGTTGGGCGGCCGGGCGACCCAGCCATTGCGAGATGATCGGTTCTACAAAGATCTCTACCGTTAGCGCCGCGGAAACAGGGTAACCCGGCACCCCCACGATCGGGATCATCGGCCTGAGCGGGTCATCTCGTTTCAACATGCCCAAGATCACCGGGTGCCCTGGCCGAACGGCCACACCGTGCACCAAAAGTTGCCCAAGCCGCTCTACCACTCGCGAAGAAAAATCCTCGCTGCCAGCGGAAGAGCCCGCGTTGAGCAGCACCATGTCGCAGTTGGCGCTGGCATCCTTCACCCGCTGGCAGATCAGGTCCAGGTCATCGATGGTGATCGGCTGGGGCATCGGTTCCGCGCCCATAGCCTGCAACTGGCCAGAGATCACCAGTGAGTTATATTCCAAAATATCGCCTGCCTTCAAGGGCGTGCCTATCGGCACCAGTTCGGTTCCGGTTGGCAATATGGCCACGCGTGGTTTGCGCGCCACCCAGGCGGTTTGGTGCCCCGATGCGGCGATAGCGCCGAGGTCAAAGGCGTTAAGGGTGTGCCCGGCGGGTAAAACCAGCTGGGTAGCCACAATATCTTCACCCATTGGCCGAACATGGCTCCAGGGTACAACCGCCGCCCGAATACGCACCTGTTGCGGCGCGCGCGGGTTTTTGGCCATGTTCCCATCTGTATCCAGCGCTTCCACATTCTCGATAGGGATCACCGCGTTAGCCCAACCAGGCAATGGGTCTCCGGTATCCACGTATTTGGCATCGTCTTCGCACTGCAACGCCACAGGCGTGGTGGGCATGGCGGCGCTGGTGGCTTCTGCCCGCACAGCAAAACCATCCATGGCGCTGGCATGATAATGGGGAGATGAATTGATCGCCCAGACCGCGTCGGCCAATACCCTGCCTGCCAGGTGTTGGCTCAAGGGTAGTTCTTCTTTGCCTAAAACAGCCCAAAGGCCGTTTTCGCGCAGCGCGCTTTGCAGGGCATGTTGTGCTTCAGCCAATGGAATATCGTGCAGATAAACTGATCTAGTCATAAATCCCCCAGGCCGATCGGCAATACTTCAACCAACTCGCCAGCGGCGGCGCCGGTGGCGTTAGGCTCGATCTTGATCAGTCCATCGGCGTTGGCCAAGGTAAAGATCAGGTTGGATTTGCCAAACACCGGAACAGCCAGCAGCTCGCCAGCGCTTGCGCGCAGTTGAACGGGTTGCCAATCTTCCCGTCCAGCCTGCGAAGCAACATTGATCGTCAACCGAGCCCGGATGGAGCGTTGGGCGGCTGGCTCTTTGGCGCCAAGCAATTTACGCAGCGCTGGCACCACAAACAAAAGGCCGTTTACAAGAGCGCTCACCGGGTTGCCAGGCAGGCCAACCACCGCCTTGCCGGCCACCGCTCCCAAAATGGTGGGTTTGCCGGGGCGGGTGTTAATGCCATGCACGATCACCCCCGGTTCTCCCAGTGTCTCAATAACGCTGGCGGTCATATCCCTGGTGCTGGCTGAGGAGCCGGCAGTGATGAGCACCATATCGCTTTGCGCCAAAGCGGCTCTTGCCGCCTGCAACAAACTGCCAAAATCGTCGGGGATGATGCCAGCTAGCCTGGGCACGCCACCGGCCTGCGAAACCAATGCCGCCAATGTGTGCGAATTAATATCACGTACCTGGCCAGGGGCTGGGGTGTTCTTGGATGCCACCACCTCATCGCCGCTGGAGAGGATGGAGACCGTGGGCTTTGGCGCCACAGCGACTTTTAGGATCCCCAATGCCGCCAATCCGCCAATATCGGCAGGGCGCAATAACCTGCCGCGTTCCAACACCAACTGGCCTTGGGTAATGTCCTCGCCCACCGCAATGGTGTTCTCTCCCACAGCCACCGAGCGTTGGATCTCGATCTCGCCTGGGCGGCTGGTTTGGGTATATTCCAGCATCACCACCGAATCCGCGCCTTCGGGCAACATCCCACCGGTGTGGATGGTCGCGCATTGGCCAGGCCCCAGGCTTAGGTTTGCTGCAGCCCCCATTGGTACTTCGCCAGCCAAAGACAGATAGCCGGGTAGTGTATCGGCAGCGCCGTAGGTATCGCGGGCCTGAACAGCGTAGCCATCTACGGTAGAGCGGGCAAACTGCGGCAATGCCTGCGGAGAAAGGATGTCCTGCGCAGCAACCCTGCCGCAGGCACCTTCCAACGGCACCCATTCAACCGTGTGTGCCGGCGTTGCCACCTGGCCTAACCATTTGGAACGGGCTTCGTCGGGTGGTAATAAGTTCAAAAATTCAGGCATCGTTGGTCCTTAGATCCATAGGGTTACAGCCACTGCACTGTGGCTGGTCATTGCACGGGAACCAATTCTCCGCTGTGAGCGGTATTGTATCCTGATAGCGCGTTGAGCTCTTTGCGAAAGGCCGGTGTCCGCAAGTACTCAATGATCGGCGCGACCACCCGCATATTGCTGCGCTCAAAAACCAGGTCGTATCTCTCTTCAAACAAGGGGATGAAATCCGTCCCGGCGTCGATGGCGGCCGATTGTATACCGATCGCCGCGTCGGCAGTTCCTTGTTTCACCATTCGGGCAGCCTCGCTGTGGGTACTAACATAATAACCGTATTCGCTGATCTCAGTGGTAGGCAAACCCAAATTGGCCAATTCACGATCAACCCACATTCTGGTCCCGGATCCGGGGTTGCGATTGATGAATTGGATCTCGGGGTTCAGCAAGTCCTCGATGGTGCGGATGCCTTTGGGATTGCCAGGCGCGATGATCATCCCCTGGGTTCTGTGGGCCATCGTCACCAAAACCATATTCCGGTCCGGGAAGATATGCCGCACTGATTCGGTATTGTAATCAGCGCCGTCATCGTTGAGGATGTGGGTTCCGCTAATGTGGCAAAGATATTGGCGCAGGTTGATCAACCCATCCAGCGAGCCCACCGGCAAAACGAAAAGGGTCAGGTGGCGGCTCAACTTGGCGGCAATGCGCTCAATTGCGTTATCATGGCTGCCGCTAAATATGATGTATGGTTTGCTGGTGTTAGGCAAGATCAATTCTTGCAACAACAGGGCCGAAGCCCGCGCTTTGTAATATTTTTCGTTCACGCCTGCCGATACTCGCACCTCGCTTACAAAGATCCAGCCTGCTTCCTCTAAGATCTTTACATGGTGCCGAACCCATGCGGGGGATTGCCCCATCTTGTCGCCGAGTTGGGTCAGGGTGGCCGGAGTGGCCATTAAATAACGCAAGATGGTCAACCTCTTGGGGTCCGCCAGTTCTTTTAGGTGGTCTATTCCATGAAGAGCTTCAATCTTTTCTATGAGACACCTCCAATTTCAAGAATAGCCTGCGGTTAAGGCAAGGTTGCCAAAATGGCTTCGGAGCCCAAAAAACAGGCGCGCCGCCAAGAACTGTTCCATTATTTTAACCTAATAAACAAGCAATTTGTTCTGAACCCTATTAAGTATTTCCTAAAACCTTTTGGTTTTTTAGCACTGGAATTATAGTATTACAACTTTTATTAATGCAAAAGGGCGTTTTGTATAACTTTTACTTAATACCCATTTGCAACATTCAAAACATTTTGGAGGAAGTTATGGCACTTGGCGGTTATGCAGATCGAATTGCTCACGTAGACCTGACAGCTGGTAAAGTAGATGTCCGGCCGATCCCTGAAGACCTAAAGCGCAAGTATATTGGTGGCCGCGGTTTAGGCGTTAAGTTCGTGTACGATAACGGACCCAAGGTAGACCCGCTTTCTCCCGAAAACTTGCTGTGCTTTATGAACGGCCCAATGACCGGCTCCGAAGCCAATATGAGCGGCCGTATGGCTGTTGTAACCAAGTCCCCACTCACCGGCACCGTAACCGATAGCCACCATGGTGGCTGGTCGGCCGCACGCTTGCGCTGGTCTGGTTTTGATGGCCTGGTTTTTAAAGGCAAGGCTGACAAACCGGTATATGCCTATATTCACGATGGCCAGGTAGAGTTGCTGGATGCTTCGGAAGTTTGGGGCAAAGGCATTCACGAAACTGTAAAGCACTTTAAAAACAAATACGGCGAAAAAGACCTCTCTGTGATCTCCATTGGCCCGGCCGGCGAACAACTCGTTCGCTACGCATGCTGGATCAACGAAAATGACCGCGCCAGCGGCCGTGGCGGCACTGGTTGTGTCGGTGGTTCCAAGAACCTCAAAGCCATCGTCATCAAGGCTGAGAAGGCGATCGTAAAGGCCGAAAACCGCGAAGCCTGGAAAGCAGCCCACGACCGCGCCCTGCAAACCATCATGGCCGAAGAGAACATCACCAGCCCGCGCAAGGGTGGCCTTTCGGTCTACGGCACCAACGTGCTCATGAACATCACCAACAGCATTGGCGCGCTGCCCACCAAAAACAGCTCCCTCACCGCATTCGGTGAAAATGCCGAAAAGATCTCCGGCGAGTTCATTGTGGATAATTTGTTGGTAGACAACCCCACCTGCCATGCCTGCCCGGTAGCGTGCAAAAAAGAAGTAGAAGTAAAGGATGGCCCCTACGCCGGCCTGCGAATGGAATCGGTGGAGTACGAACCCGCCTGGTCTGTTGGCGCGAATGTGGGCAATAACGATGCCCGTGTAGTAGCCAAGATGATCGACCTGTGCAACGATTACGGTATGGATGCCATCGAGATCGGTCACCCCATTGCCATCTACATGGAAGCCAGCGAAAAAGGCTGGACCAAGCCCGAGGATGGAAAATTGGGTTGGGGCGATAATGACCAAATGGTTGCCCTGGCCGAGAAGATCGGCAAGCGCGAAGGTATTGGCAAGGTCTTTGGTGAAGGCGCCAATGCCACCGCCGAGTACTTTGGCCACCCCGAGATCGCCATGACCGTCAAGGGTCAGGGTATCCCGGCTTACGACCCGCGCGGCCTCAAAGGCATGGGTATTGGCTACGCCACCAGCAACCGCGGCGCCTGCCATTTGCGCGCTTACTCCCCCGCTTCCGAGCTGGGTGTTATGCCCTACGGCACCCTCAAGACCGATCCGTTGGCTTGGGAAGGCAAGGGCGGCCTGATCAAGATCTTCCAGGATATTCACGCCTTCTCCGACAGCATGGATATCTGTAAGTTCAGCGCGTTTGCCCAAGGCGTAGATGAATACGTTGCCCAATACTCTGCCATGGTCGGTGTTCCCTTCACCGGCGAAGAGTTGCTGAAGACCGGCGAGCGCATTTACAACCTGGAACGCCACTACAACAACCTGGCCGGTTTTGCCGAAGGCAGCGACTACCTGCCCAAGCGTTTCACTACCGAACCCTCCACCATGCAAGGCTCCTTGGGACAAGTATGCGAGTTGGATAAAATGCTTGCCGATTACTACGAAGCCCGTGGCTGGAACAACGGTGTGGTAACCGAGGCAAAATTGAAAGAACTCGAGATCATTTAGCCCTCGCCAAAAGTTCAAAATAAAAAAAGAGCGCAAGAATTTTCTTGCGCTCTTTCTATCCCTACTTCCGGGTTGGGGGGGAATGCTACGCGCCGGCCCGCAAGGTCTTCATGGCAAACTTGGCTAAAAACGCGTCCGCCAGGTGCTCTTCAATTTCCAGTTCCAGCCTGTTTTGGCCAACCGAAAGTGAAAAAAGCCGGAATGGTTCCATGCGGGTGACTCGCGCCGTCCAACCGCTTCCTTTTACGGTATCTTCTCCAACCTTTTCGCCGCCTAATTCAACCAGGTAATCCAATATCAAAAAATGGGGAATGCCCCTGATCTCCTGGTCTATATTGCGCATCACCCTCCACCTACTGCCGGAAAAATATCAAGCTTGTCGGATGGCTGGATGACGGTTTCCATTGCCAATTCAAGATATTCCACATCCCGCCCATTGATGAAGACGTGTACGTGGGGTAGCAGGTTATTATCAGCGTCCATTAGCTTGGCTCGCAACAAAGGGTAAACAGCGAAAACGCTTTCAAGCATTTGCCGCACAGTACATTCCGCCGCCAGGTTTAGGCTAACAGTCTTTCCACCAGTCACCTCGCGCAATGTGGCATAAAAATGGATGTCCATTTATAAACTCCTCAAACGATGGATGAATAAAACGGTTAGGGGCATTGGATAACTCCTTGCGCCCACATGCATACCCCACATGTGGGGGCTGGGTTGCCAAAACAGTCTTCCAAATTCTCTTCAGACATCTCACAACCACCACAAAAAGTGCACGGTGCGAACACAAAATTGTGTAATCGTTCCCGGTAGGCAATGTAGTGCGGGT
>SXKT01000050.1 GCA_005778035.1 Chloroflexota bacterium | reverse complement strand
TCTACATGGCTGAGAATTGCCGATAATTGGCCTTGGTACAATTCCACCTCGGCTGGTTCCAATGTAATGCGTGCCAGCTTGGCGATGTTCAAGATCTCTTTTTTTGATAATTTCATGCCGAAAATTATATCTTATCTGCCTGGCCAGTTTTGCGCATACCAGGTCAGATACTCGTTTACGTGGGCAGACCAATATCTTTCCTCGTGATACCCAGGGAACACGTTCCAAGTGTGAGGGATTTGATTGTCTGTCAGATCTTGCTCAAATTGTTTCATCAGGTCCAATTCCGGGTCCGAATTGCCAATATCCAGCCATAATCGCGGAATATCTGCGGCAGGCAAACTAAAAAGCGTTGCCGGTAGCCCTTTGTGATCCGCAAAAAAGATCACCGGCGAATGGCCGCCGATGGCACCAAAGACTGCCGAATTGCGAATGCCCAAATGCAATGCCCACGCTCCCCCGCGGGATACCCCGCCGATCGCGTGATTATCTCTGCCGGGTAAAACCTTATAGGTGGCATCGATCAATGGAACCAGCTTCTCGATAAATACTTTTTCAAATTGGTACTGGTTAGGTTGCTTGATCGAATAATCGAATGGGAACACCATAATAAATGGAGGCAAACTTTTATCACCGATCAACTTATCCGCGGCATCAATTGCCCCGATCCGAATCCACTGGTCTTCAAGATAGTATTGGCCATGCAGCAAAAATATGACCGGATACTTTCTGGATGCGTTGGCCGGGAAGTAATAGCACGGGGGCAAATACACCTTGTACCGCATTGGTTTTGCCAGAAGGGGATCTGCGATTTCCGATTGTTCGATCGTTCCAATTTTTTCGTTGCAAACAGGCAGGGGGGTATGGGTGTGTTTCACCGTTGGAATTGCCTGGTTTGTTATTTGGGGTGGCTGCGTTTGTGTAGCCCAAGTTATCGGGCTGACTGCGGTCATTTTATTCTCAACCGGCAGGTTGCATGCGGAAAAAACCAATAAATAAATGGCAAGGATGAATTTGGTAGGTTTTGCGGTGAAATGCATTACCCAATATTATAAGGGCTGCTTTGGTTACGTGAACAATCCATCTATTTGACGCAAGAGCCAGTTGGCATTATACTCTCCACTCGCCATAGTTCGGGGTGTAGCGCAGTTGGCAGCGCACCGCGTTTGGGACGCGGGGGCCGGCGGTTCAAGTCCGCCCACCCCGACTGAAAGATCCGTTTACAACGGATCTTTTTTTAACAATGTAAATGGGTTTAAAATGATTCCATCACTCTGTTTGAGGGTACCCATGACCATTAAGAAATTTGACCTGTTGATCGACTCTGTCCATTACAATGCCAACGGCGATATTGAATTCGTCCGTTGTTTCGAGCGGCGCGGACCATCCTTTTCTGATAATCTCATTCTTAACCGCAACCAACTGGTTGGAAGGTTCAATGAACAGAAGGTGGTTGTTACCGGCACCCGTGAAACCTACATGGGCAGCACATTTGTGGTCCAAAAACTGGTAACAATTAAAAATGGCATCATCAGCACCGATCCGGCATCCAGCAAAGACATGCTTCAAAATATTCCTTTGCAATAAAAAATGACCCAGCCCTTTCTAAGCGTTGTTATCCCGGCCCACAACGAGGCCAACCGCCTGCCAAAAACGATTGATGAGGTGTTAGCCTTCCTGTCTGAACAATCCTTCAGCAGCGAGGTGATCATTGTTGAGAATGCCAGTTCAGATGATACTTATCAGATCGGCAAGGCGTATAGTGACAAGTTTCCAGACATTGTGAAGGTTCTGCACGAGGACCTGCCGGGTAAGGGCCGTGCAGTCCATACCGGGATGACCCTGGCGAAAGGGAAATATCGTTTTTTTGCAGATGCTGACCTATCAATGCCCCCCGCGGAGATCCTGAAGTTCATACCGCCCCATGTCGATGTACCCATCGCGATCGCTTCCCGCGAAGCCCCCGGAGCGGTTCGGTTCAACGAGCCTTTTTACCGCCACTTTACCGGCCGGGTATTCAATACGCTCATTCGTACCTTGGTGTTGCCAGCCCTGCACGATACCCAATGTGGTTTTAAAATGTTCCGAGAAGACGCTGTTGAAAACATCTTTTCCAGGCAGACCATGATGGGTTGGTCTTTCGATGTGGAATTGCTGTATATTGCCAGCCGAAAAGACTACCCGATCCTTGAGATCCCCATCCCATGGTATTTTAATGCCGAGAGCAAGGTTAACATCCTGCGCGATTCTACCCGGATGTTCCGCGACCTGTTGAAGATTCGCGCGAACGGCGCTAATGGAGCCTATGATTGATACCCCTGGCCTTGATCTGGAGATCAGCCATTGGTGCGAAAATCGAATATTCGTAGGGGGAGTGGATGAAGCTGGCCGTGGTGCCCTTGCCGGGCCTGTTGTTGCCGCTTGTGTGGTCCTCCCACCATCTCCGCAAGTAAAGGAAAACCTGTTTGGCGTACGCGATTCGAAAACGATGACCGCTGCTGAACGAGCTTATTGGGCTGGGCAGATCAAACAAACCGCCATCTCCTGGGGCGTGGGCATGATTGAGGCCGCCGAAATAGACCACCTCGGCATTCAGCGTGCCAACCAAGACGCAATGGCGTTAGCCATGCTGCATTGCCCGATCAAATGTGAGGTCTACCTGCTGGATTTTATCCATTGGAAAGAAAAGCCATCCAACGCCTTTCGATACAAAAAAGGAGAACAAGCTTCCCTATCGATCGCTGCCGCGTCTGTGATCGCCAAAACAACCCGGGATCAAATTATGGTTGAGCTTGGAAGGGTGTATCAAAATTACGGTTTTGCCCAAAACAAAGGTTATGGTACCAAGCAGCACCGCCAGGCGATCATGGATTTTGGCATAACCCCCATTCACCGCACCAGTTTTACCCTAACGAAATGTTATCAATAAGGCGTGTTGCGCCAAAAAAAACCGCCAAAGAGATCACAGCCGGCCCGCGCAAATCCCCTTCTACATCCGCCAGTGTTAGCGCGTCTGAACATCGCACATATTGGATCTTTGCCAGCGGTTCGTGGTTGATCCTGTTCTCGATATCCGATACCAATACCCGCGCGTCCCTTTCCCCCTTGGCGTAAGCCTCCACAGCCGCTTGTAAAGCCTGCCACAGAACAGGTGCCGCCGCCCGCTCCTGTGGGTTTAGGTAACTGTTGCGGCTGGACATGGCCAACCCATCGGCTTCCCTCATGGTAGGGCAAACCACGATCTTAGTTGGGTAACTTAGATCCCGTGCCATTTGGCCGATCACCGCCGCCTGCTGAAAATCCTTTTGGCCAAAATAAGCCTTGGAAGGTTGCACCGCGTTGAATAACTTGGCAACAACCGTGGTCACCCCCCTAAAATGCCCAGGGCGCATTTCTCCTTCCAATGGTTTGGTCAGGCTCTCAACCTCCACCCAGGTCTGAAAATTGTCCGGGTACATTTCTTTGGCATCCGGGATCCATACCAATACATTGCCTAATTCCGAAATCATCGCCAAATCTCGCTCCAGGTCGCGAGGGTATTTGGACAGATCTTCAGCAGGCCCAAATTGGGTCGGGTTTACAAAGATGCTCACTATAGCATGGTCATTTTCATCCAATGCCTTGCGAACCAAAGACAAATGCCCCTGGTGTAAAAAACCCATGGTTGGCACAAAACCGATCGTTCCTTGCATCGCTGCCCGAGCAGCGAACATTTCTGCATGTGTGTATAAGATCTTCAACATGTATCCTTTGGCAATAATATTGCCCGGATCGTGCAATTTGACCCGGGCAATTAAATGTTATCCAAAATGTTCAGTGGTTCGTCACTCGGCGATCGCCTCGAAATGATTTGTAAGTGTGTATGTTACATAATTTTGCCACAGCGCGATCACCTCATCCTTATGGAAATCGTGGTTGGAAAAAGTTTGGAAGACCATTCTGCCATCCAAACAAACCGTGATCAGGCCATAATCTGATTTTTGTTTTTGGAAGGCGCCAGCCACAATGGTGGCATTGCTGCCAGGTGACAAGCGCACCAAATCTCCCGCCGAAACCGTCCAATAGCGGGAATAATGGATCAGCGGCATGGCAGTGTTGGGAGCACTGAAAATGGGGTGATCAGGTTGGGTCCAGTAGATCGATTCTGCCAACGGCCAATCGGCCTGATATTGAATACCGCAGGTAGACATCACATTACGGATGCGGCCGCCACCAAGACGTTCCAGGTACCACACTTCCGCGATCAAGGCTGTCTTATCCTTGGTGATCTTTTCGTTGATCACATCCCAAAACTCACCCTGGATCTTCGTGCGCGATTCTGCTCCAACGATGATCAGATCCCACGCAATCGGCGAGTTGAGGTTCTCCATAAACCGGCCAGACGCGTCACCGACATGGACATATTGAACGTCCATTGCATCCAACGCGTCAGTGATCCACATGCCAATATCCTGGGTATCTTCGTACACCAAGATCTTGGCATTTTTGATCTTCTCTTCCATATCCACGGCATCATCAGACACAGTGGCTTGTTGGGCAGGCTCTTGCGTGGGCGCAGCCATGGCTTGTTGGGTAGCATCCATAGCTGCCTGGGTCGCCTGCAGGTCCAATTGCTGTTTATCGATGGCGACCTGGGTTTCCTTGGCGGCGTTTTCAGTAGCCATTAATTCCAACACCAATTTGGTCGGGTCCACCTGGGGGGTTTGGGCATTCGCAACATTGGTTGCCATAAACTCCAGCGCAATTTTGGTAGTATCTATACCAACATTTCCTTGCTGCGGAATAATATCCGTTAGGGAACATGCCAATGTGAGGCTAATGGCAAGGATAAAAATGGAAATAACCATCGCTCTGGGTTTCATGGTGTTCCTCTTTCAATAATATTAAAAAATAGGATCTTATATGTTTACTTTAATATAAGATCCTGTGGTTTTCAATACAACCAGCACTCAAAAAAGGTTATAGACTGGACCGAATATGGACGATATCGCCGTCCTTGACCAGATATTCTTTGCCTTCAAGCCTGAATTTTCCCTTCGCCTTGCATTCCGCCATACTCCCCAATCCCACAAGGTCTTCGTAGGCAACCACCTCCGCCCGAATAAAACCCCGGGCAATATCAGAATGGATCTCTCCGGCAGATTCAACCGCTGTGGCATTCTTGCGTGTGGTCCATGCCCGCACTTCATCCTCACCAACCGTAAAGAAGGATTGCAGGTTCAGCAGCTCGTAACTTAGTTTGATCATTTTGTTCAGCGCGGGTTCGGTGATGCCATATTCAGACATGAACATTTCAGCATCCTCGCCCGAAAGCTGCGCGATCTCCATTTCCAGTTTTCCTGGCAACGAGACAACCGTATGGTCCGTTTGCAGCTCCGGCACTTTTTGGCCTTCGCCCAGGTTCAACACGGTAAGGATAGGTTTACGGGTCAGCAAACCAAAACTGGAAAGTTCCTTCTCTTCCTCAGCGTTGAATTCCATCCTTCGCAGCGGCACATTATTGTTGAGCGACTCCAACATGCGGGTAAACAAGGTCGTTTGGCGTTCGTTCAACGCTTTGTCGGTGCCGCCTTTCTTACGTTCATCGACCAATTTTTCCAGTTTACGCTCCACTGCTATCTGGTCGTTGAGCAATAATTCTGTCAACATGGAATCGAGATCTTTGGCCGGGGAGACCTGCCCGTTTGGATGGGGAACATTATCATCCTCAAAACAACGTACCACATGAACGAAGGCGTCCATTTGAGAAAGGGTGTTCAACAAACTGCCCGAAATACCCTTCGAGCCGCCATCCAGCCCGGCAATATCGGCATAGGTGACCTTGGCGTATATGGTCTTTTTTGGGTTGAACATCTTGCTAAGGATGGTGATCCGTTCGTCGGGAACATCCACCACACCAGTATGCACCTCAATTCGGCCGGCCGATGCGGTGGTGGGGGTGTTGTTTCGCGTTAGAGCGTTATAGATCGTGGTCTTGCCTGATTGGGGTAATCCGATAATTCCTAGTTTCATCTTGACCTTATGGGTGAGAGTGGTATACTTTTGGAACACTTTTGCCGAAGTGGCGGAACTGGCAGACGCGCACGACTCAAAATCGTGTACCGTGAGGTATGTGGGTTCGATTCCCACCTTCGGCACCAAGATTATACCCTATCGAAAAAAGCCCTTTATCAAGGGCTTTTTTTATTCCCGTTTTTGCATTGTTATCATTATTGATTAATTCCTGGTTATTTTTTCATCAAAGGGTCCAGATTCGGTATAATGAAACCACTATATTCTACCGATTTGGAGGAGTGTTATGGCGAGTGTAACGTACGACCATGTAGTCAAACAGTTTGGAAATGTAAAAGCGGTCAACGACTTGTGTCTCGATATTGCCGACAAGGAGTTTTTGGTGTTTGTTGGGCCTTCTGGCTGTGGAAAAACCACCGCCTTGCGCCTTTTAGCTGGTTTGGAAGAACTTACCAGCGGCAATATTTTGATCGGCGACCGCAATGTAAACAATGTCCTGCCTAAAGACCGCGACATCGCGATGGTTTTCCAATCTTATGCCCTTTACCCGCACCTTTCTGTGTACGACAATATGGCCTTTAGCCTTAAATTGCGTAACACTCCCAAAGAAGAAGTAAAGAAACGAGTTGGGGAAGCCGCCGAGATCCTGGGCATTGAGCAATTGCTGGATCGCAAGCCCCGCCAGCTTTCTGGTGGCCAACGCCAACGCGTTGCTGTTGGTCGCGCGATCGTGCGTCACCCGCAGGTTTTCCTCTTCGATGAACCTCTTTCCAACCTGGATGCCAAATTGCGTGTCCAAACCCGGGCTGAGATCAGCAAGTTGCACCAGCGGCTACAAACCACCTTCATTTATGTAACCCACGACCAAACAGAAGCGATGACAATGGCCACCCGCATCGCGGTTACAAACAAAGGCGTTTTGCAACAGTTGGACTCCCCACAAAATATGTACGATAACCCTGCCAACATGTTTGTAGCCGGCTTTATTGGGTCCCCCGCCATGAACTTCTTCCCGGCTACTATTCGGAAGCAGGAAGGCAAGTTGTATATCGAGGGAGCCGGATTCGCGGTCGCCATTCCCGACCACCGTCGCGCCCGATACGAGTCCTATGTTGGTAAAAAGGTGGTCTTTGGTATCCGACCTGAGGATGTAAAGAACCCGCAATTTTTACCACCCAACATCAATGTAGAAAAAGTACACGCCAAGGTGGATGTGATCGAATTGATGGGCAACGAGATCTACCTGTACATGGTGGTGGGCGGAACCAATTTTGTCGCCCGCGTCGACCCCCGTACGAATTTCCGTTCCACAGAAGATGTCGAAGTTGCGTTCAATATGGATAACTTCCATATCTTCGACCCTGAAACTGAACTCGCGATCCGCTGATCAAACAGATCGATGAAAAGCAGAGGCTGCCAAGTTGGCAGCCTCTTTTTTTCTACCTGTGGCTCCCTTGTTGCTCCGATAAAAGGAACGCAAAGTGGGTTCTGCCGGCGGGGGTAATAACACAAGCTGGCTTCTTCAATTTCAAATCAGGTGTAACCGAACCATCAAAAAGCCTTTGCCCGTTCCCCAATAAAATTGGCATCACATCGATCTGAAGTTCATTGGCAAGTTTTTTGGCCAGGCATTGTTGAATGATCTTCGCGCCACCAACCACGGTCACATCCAACTGTTGTGCCGCTTGTTTGGCTCTCGCAATCGCCACCTCCAGCCCGTCAGTTACAAAAAATATCTTAAGCTTGTCATTTTCTTTTGGATGCCGAAGTGGAAGTTTGTGGGTTACTACAAAAATTGGCACTTGATATTCATAATCTACCGCGTAACTATCAAGGTCTTTCGCCATATTAAAAGTCCTCCATCCCATCACTACCGCCCCGGTATTTCGTATCGACTCCTTCATCAATTCGGCGTTTTGCAGGTCATCAAAATCAGAATATAATGCCGATAGGCTTCCATCCCCATCGTTGATGAAACCATCCAGTGAGACCGTCATTCCAACCACAACATTTCCCATCAACTTCACCTCTCATAAATAAATAGCAT
>SXKT01000049.1 GCA_005778035.1 Chloroflexota bacterium | reverse complement strand
CGGCCTTTTTCAACCGCGATGCCGCCAAATAACGCAAAGTGGCATGGCCAGTAACTCCAAGCAAAGTTCCAACAAAGAGCAAGGCGCCGATCCAATCTACGGTCTTTTCGCCATCTTTACCAAAAACATAGATCCCATCCCGTGTGTTTACGGGGATGTATGCGAGGCTACCATTGGAGCGAACTTGCATATCACCGCTGCCATTCACATTGGTACCTTTGGCAAATTGGGGAATTACGCCACCAGGAACATAATTGGCCAGAGTAAATGGGGCAGCTACCCGTGAGTTGCTATTATGGCACTCAGAACAATCACTAATGGCATGGTCGCCATCGGCAACATTGTGGTTGATGCTATAAGGTTGAACCTGGGCTTCGATGCGCGGGTTTACCAATCCCATTCCTGTCAATTGGCCAGCAACAAATTCGGCTTGTTGGGCGGTAACAATGCGCGATTCCAGCGCGCTTAATTGGCCATCACCGTCTTCATCAAATTCAGCTACAACTTCCGGTGAGTATGAGCCATCTGCCAGGAACACTTTTTCAAGGTCGACCAGACGAACCGGCCGTTTGTTGCCGGAGGCATCATCATAGACCCAATACCAGCTGCTCACCAGGTTATACGGGGTCAAGCTGGTACTGCCGTCCACATTGTTTCGTTGCATCAGAATAGGTTCATAACCCGTCACCAAGTTGGAGATGGTATCGGTTCCAGTTATTCCACGGCATAAGGTTCCTGCGCTGCTATCAGCATTGATGAAGGTCCAATCCATCATTTGAAGTGCAGGGGCGTACATCTGAGGGATATGGCAGCTTTCACATGCAAGCACATTCATGTGCTGCTCTGAATAAGGCAGCCATCCATCGTGGGATACAGTGGCATTGTGGCAACTTTCACAGCGGCGCATTGTGCCCTTGTTTTCAGGATCGATGTTGTATTGGGCACTTTGCCCTCGGGCAAAGTTATGGTTGGGGGCTTGTAGGTACTCCCCGATGGTTAATTTGCGGGGGTCGTATTGCAGATGTTCCGGTGAAGTGCCAGCAGTTTCTTGGCTATGTACCGGATTATTGATGGAGTAATGGCAATCAGTACACTCTAATGCCCGCTCAGCATGAACATCCCAACTTCGATTCGCAGAGGATTTGTTCGCCAGGTTGATACCAGATTCGGACACTTTCTGAGAAGCAATTACCTGTCCGGTTGTTTGCGTTAGCGGATATGCGCCATCGCATGCTGCCAATACCAAAGGTTCTTGAATATCAGGGTGAACTTCGCCATGGCAAGAAGCGCAGTTGGTGTTCAGTGGGTCCTGAATGGCTACGCGGTCTTGCTTCAGGCTTCCATCTTCATTAAAAGCATCGGTGTTCCAAATAAACCCATTTTCACTGCGTTCAACCAAACCACTGCCCAAAAGGGTAGCGGTAGACGCGCTGGCAAATTTGCCTGAGCGTATCTCCGCAACACGCTCTGCGGTGTTCGGTTTTGGTGAATGGCACAAAAAGCAATCCATTTCCAGGGTACCAGATGCTTGCCAATCCCACTTGGTGGGTTTTCCGGTAATTTGATCCAGAACAATGGTATCGACCTCTGCCAAACCCTGATCAGACGATAAAGAAACACCTGCGCGGCTGGTAGTGCCAGGGCCACCGCCAACAATTCGAGCGGCGTTTTGCATGATCCACTCGGCTGTGCCCAGATCCAACAGTTCATCACCCTCTTGAGATAAATACCGGTATCGGATGGGGTCCCAACCTCCGAACAATCCGGTTGACGCCCCCAACTCCACATCCTCGGTAAGGTCTGCCAGTCCCAAGTCCGCATGGAAACTATGTGAAGCTATGTAGGCACTATCATGACACTCGCCACAGGTGGCCATGGTAGAAAGGGGCTTTCCACTTTCTACTACACTGGCTCCATCTGCATCACGCAGGATGAACGTGGGATGCATGGGGGAAAGAACTGCTGTTTCACTTGGCATATGCCTGGCAGAACCAATGCTTGCAAAGAGTACCAGCGTTAGCAAAACCAAAATGCCAGCCGTCAGCGTGATCGCGGAAGGACGGCGGTTAGTTCGAGAAATAAGTTTTCGCAACATTTCATCCATCCTTATTGATTGGCCGAGCGGCCACCAAAGTCAATTGGGTCACCGGGGTAGCCAAGAGCTTTCCAATCCAGCCGTCCATTCTCAGAATGGCACTCTGCACACTGCAGTGCGTTCTCTTTGGGTTGCACCATGTGGCTGGATGGCCAATACATGTAGGTCTCGGTAAAATCGTAGTTACCGCTGTAAGCCAAACCCATGCGTTGTTGAGCTAACTCGAAGGCATTATTCCAATCAAAAGTGGTCCAGTAACCTTCCGGCCCCGAAGTGATCGGCGCAAGCAGGTGGTTATATTCGGTATCGTACGGCTGTCGGGCAACATGCAGTTTGAAGGGAAAGATCTTTGCGGTTGGGTCACTGATACTGCCAGCCACCTTGTTGATGTAGGTAGGTTGAGACGGATCGATCTTGTCACCCAACAAGTAACGGTATTCCAAATTGCCATTAAACCATTGGTAGGTAGGGGTCAAGTTCTTGTCGTAGGCAAAAGAACCTTTGATCTTAAGGTAGGTGAAATGGTCATCACCCAAATCTTGACCGGAGGTAGACCAATCCCAACTTACCTTGGTGGGGTCCTTCACCGCGATGGTAGGTATATGGCAAGTCTGACAAGCCACCGCCTGAGTATGCAGGTTTACGCGTTCGTCCTCATGGGGCTGCTGTGAGTGACACTGGGTACAGCTCACTTGCTCTTCAGGATCGATGGTTATGTTATCCACAACCAGTCGACCTTTCACAACATGGTCCTTGGTTGTGTGGCAATCGGTGCAGTTTAGATTATTTTTACCCATATGGATATCAAGGTTCTCATTTGGGAAGATCAGGCTTTGATCCAAATCACCATGCTTTACGCCATTTCCACCACCACCATTAAAGTGGCAATTTCCACACATGGCCCGGTTCGGAGCGGCGACACTTTTGGCAGCTGCCACCAAATCGACTTCTACATCTGGGTTGCCATAGGTCCCTTTTTTATAACCGCTTGTGGCGTGGCAAATCAAACAATCCACATTTTCCTGCTTGGAAAAATCGAAGGTCATTTCTTCGGTGCTGTTTGTTTCTTGCCATCCTTGGCCAATGTGGCAGGCGGTACAACTCTTCTGGTTTCCTTGCGCACTAATACAGAAGTTGTTGATCTGATTAGCCTTGCCAATGGTCACCGGCTCATCTCTCCACGGCACATCAAATGGCTCAGATTCCCATGTAAAGTGGGTTGTACCCATGATGTCGTGGGCTGCATTTGGATGGCATTGCAGGCACGCCTGCGTTACCTCCTGGCCAGTGGCAAATGGTCCTTTGATGATGTCAGCATGGCTGGTGTGCACGGGATGATCCGGTACATTAGCCCATGGGTCATCGATCTTCGCCTCAGCTTTTGGCCAAAAAACGATCAACGGGACAATACTAACGGCCAAAATGCCGATAAGCCCCAAGATCCAGAAGGGTTGTTTTTTCATTTCTTCCTGCCTATGGATTGGAATGATTGATAATGACAGTGCGATTGGCGTGATGTTCAGCCATGATCGACCTGAGAAGATCCAACGCGGTGATTAGTTTCTTATCGGCAAGGCTATATGTGACGACAGTACCACTTTTGCTGCTCGACACCAGGCCTTTTTCTTTCAATATCTTGAGGTGCTTGGATACATTCGATTGCGAAATTTTTGCCTGTTCAGAAAGTTCACCAACATTCTTGTCACCTTCATCCAGGATGTAGAGGATCAGCAAACGAGATGGATCGGAGAGTGCCGAACAAAATCCGGCTTCCAAATTGATCAGTTCTTGTTTTAAATTTTCGAGGTTCATAAATCTCCAAATATGCGCATATTGGAATATTTCTTATCTTATTTTAAGGTAAAAACCCAAATCGATTAGTGCTAAATATCACTAAGTTGTTATTACAACGAATGTTGTAACCTTTTGGTCGGTTGACGCATCTGAAGGGGGAATTCAAAAAAAAGGAGAATAAGCTAATGAAAGTAAATGAATCGAACTTGGACAGAACCTTACGTACCATCGCAGGTGTGGCATTGTTGTATGTGGGTTTAGGCACCAGCCTTCTTGCTGGTACTATGGGAACCGTGGCTGCAGTCATCGGCGCTGTATTACTCCTTACCGGCCTGGTGGGTGTTTGCCCTCTCTACAATGTACTTAAGATAAGCACCAAAAAATAATAAACGCTACCGAAGAAATAGCGGCGTTATCTTTTGGATGATGCCGCTATTTTTAAATTGATGACAAGGATAAAAATGAACTTAGGCTCATTTAATGAAAAGATCAACCATGCACAATACCCAGTGATTGTCGATTTTTGGGCGCCATGGTGCGGACCGTGCAAGGTGAGTAAACCAATTTTAGAAAAACTGGCCGTTGAGTATAAAAACAAGGTTGAGTTTATTCAGGTCAATGCCGACGAAAACCCCGGGTTACTTAAAGAATTAAAGGTATATGGCATTCCGACACTGATAGCATACCGTGAAGGCAAAGAATTAAAGCGAATGGTAGGCGCCAAACCTGCCACTGTGTTCAAAGGCCTTTTTGAGAGCCTTGCTACCGGAACCGCAATTAAAGGTGGCGGGCTGGATTTAGGACAAACATTTGCACGCTTGTTGGCGGGCGGTATGTTCACTTACCTTGGCATGCAAAAGCCGGTTGAAAATTGGTATTTTATCGCCTTGGGCGGGTTGATCTTGGCCAGTGTAGTGGTAAGTTACCTGCGGAATAAATAAGGAGATCAAATTTATGCCATTATACGAATACCGTTGCCCAGATTGTGGCCACGAATTTGAAATGATGTTACGTTTCTCAGAATCCAACAAGATCCCCGCTTGTCCACGATGTGAAGGCATAAGGACTCAAAAAAAATTATCGACAGTAGCCACTTTTGCCAATAGCGGCAGTGGTTACCAAAGCACAGGTTCCAGCTGCGCCAGCAGCGGCGGATTTTCTTGAGCAGGATAAACTTGGCGATCGTGAATCGCATTAGAGGACAGGAGTAAAAATGGGTTCAACCACAGTTAGGTGGATTACTGGCAAACAATTCATCGGAATCGATTCCACCAACCACTCGGTAGTATTGAGCACACCAAGCGAGGGGATCGGCATGAAACCGAGTGACTTGTTATTGGTGGCATTGGCATCTTGTGTGGCGGTGGATGTAGTTGAGATCATTGGCAAAAAGCGTGGCGAACTGCTCAGTCTGCAGATCAGCGCCGAAGGAAAGCAAGACCAGGACCCGCCATGGACATTTCGGCAGATCGACCTGCATTTTGAACTTTCTGGAAAAGGGCTCACAGAGAAAATGGTTGAACAAGCAATTGAATTGGCCGAAGGCAAGTACTGTTCGGTAGGAGCTACATTGCGGGCAACAGCAAACATCAGTACAAGTTTTAATATCACTACTGTGGAGGAGTAAATTGCAGAATATCGGTATGAAAGCCAGATTGAATTGCGATTTTATGAGCGCACGGGTTCTTGTAATCGATGCCTTAAAAGCAGAAGGTTTTGGAGTGCTTACTGATATTGATGTGACCAAAACCCTAAAAGAAAAAATGGGGCTGGATACCCGCCAATACGAGATCCTTGGAGCATGTAACCCATCTTTGGCTCACCAGGCCATGCAAACCAATCCCGATGTTGGCCTTTTCCTGCCGTGTAACGTCATTTTATATTCCGAAACAGACTGTACGATCGTCAACATAATCAACCCAATGTCGATGATCGAGATGATGCCCGATGCTGGGCTGGAAGAGGTTGCCACTGCGGCATCAGAAAAGCTGAATCGGGTTTTCGAATCCATCCAAAAATAAAAATCGATGTCATTTTTTCGAAACGCCGTATGGGTATCTCCCATACGGCGTTTCATATTAAGTTGGATGCTGCAAAGTAGAATGCAGGGAATAAAACTATAATCAGTGCATACCGACATAATAGAGGAACCAACAATGGCCAAATCAATAACCCTGGATGGAAAAAGCCTGACACTTGAACAAGTGACTGAGGTAGCGACACAGAACGTGGAAGTTGTTTTAGACAGTAAAGCAAAAATTGCTGTCGATCGGGCCGCTGCCGCTGTTCAGGCCATGCTTGACAGTGGAGAGATTGTTTACGGGGTTACAACTGGTTTTGGCGCATTTAAAGACAAGATCATCTCAATAAACCAAGTTGAGCAATTGCAACGCAATATTTTACTTAGCCACGCTGTGGGTACAGGCGAACCCTTCGACCAAGCCACAACCCGGGCAATTATGTTGATCAGGGCAAACACACTTGCCGCAGGCCATAGCGGTATCAGAACGCAAACCTTGCAGACCTTGCTCAACCTGCTCAACAATCGCATTCACCCGGTCATCCCCAAAAAGGGGTCGTTAGGCGCCAGTGGAGATTTGGCACCCTTAGCACATATGGCCTTGCCGTTGATCGGTGAAGGAGAGGTGGAATACAAGGGACAACTGTTGCCTGCCGCACAGGCATTGGCAATGGCAGGCATTGAGCCGGTAACCCTGGCTGCCAAGGAAGGCCTTGCACTGACCAACGGCACCAGCGTAATGGCTGCACAGGGAGCTTTGGGTGTGTGCTGGGCAGAATTATTGAGCCATACTGCAGACTTGGCTGGAAGTTTAAGCCTGGAGGCATTGCACGGAACTTTGAGGGCATTCGATCCGAGGATTCATGCCCTAAGGCCCCACCCGCGCCAAATAGAATGCGCCAATTACTTGCTTCGCTTGTTGGATGGAAGCCAATATACCCGCCCACACGATCCAACCAACGTACAGGATGCTTATACCCTGAGGTGCATTCCACAAGTACACGGCGCGGTGCGCGAAGCTATTGCCTACGCCCGATGGGTGATTGAAATAGAATTAAACTCAGTGACCGATAACCCATTGATCTTTTTTGATGAAGCAGGAAATGTGGACGTGCTTTCCGGGGGTAATTTTCATGGTGAACCAATTGCTATCGCAATGGACTATCTTGCGATCGCGCTGACTGAATTGGGGAACATATCAGAGAGACGCATTATGCGGCTTACAGATGATGTTAGCAACTCCCACGTTTTACCCGCGTTTTTGGTTAAGGAGGGTGGATTGAACAGCGGTTTTATGATCACCCAATATACCGCTGCCGCTCTTACCACTGAAAACAAGATCCTGGCCCATCCTGCAAGCGTAGATACAATTCCTACCAGCAAGAATGTCGAGGACCATGTGAGCATGGGCAATACCGCTTGCATCAAGTTATGGCAAATACTCGCCAACGTAGAGCATATATTGGCAATCGAATTGGCGAGCGCCGCCCAAGGGATCGATTTTCGCCGCGAAGTGCAGGGCGATGGTGCCGCGCTTGGTAGGGGCACTGGCCCTGTCTACCGGCTGATCCGCCAAACCGTGCCATTTGTAGAGCAAGATATTTACCTTGGCCCATTGGTAAAAAAGGTTCAGGAGCTTATCAGCAGCGGCAAAGTGGAGCAGGCAATTTTGGGTGGTATTCAATGATCGAAGCTGAATTGGCATTTTGGAATATTGGCCGATTGAGCACCTGCCACAGCCCCAACGGCCCAAAAAGAGGCCGGCAAATGGCAGATGCCGGCGAGATCTTAAACGCGACGGTTGCTGTAGCAGATGGCAAGATCGTCTATGTCGGCAACACGGACCCATCCCGTCAGTTGATCAACGCCCCCATTTGGCAAGATTGCGCCGGCGCAGCGATGGTGCCAGGTTTGGTGGATTGCCATACCCACCTTGTTTATGCCGGAGATCGCGCTGTGGAATTTGAACAAAGAATTATGGGCGCAAGTTATTTGGAGATAATGATGGCTGGCGGAGGCATTATGAGCACTGCCTGGGCAGTACGTGCAGCCAGCCAAGAACAATTAGTGCAACAATGCCTGGAGCGATGCCAAGAAATGGCCAACCTGGGTGTGACTTCTTTGGAGATCAAGACCGGATACGGTTTAACGCTCGAGGACGAGCTGAAAATGCTACGCGCAATCGAACAAGTTGCAATCAGCACCCCACTGACGGTGGTGCCAACTTTCCTGGGCGCGCATGCCATTCCGGCCGAGTTCAAAGCGGATCCAGCCGCTTATACCCGGTTGGTCGTGGAGCAAATGTTGCCAGCAGCGTGGCAATGGTACATGGGATCCGGCTTCTCCAAAAACGGAACCCCCTTCTTTTGTGATGTGTTTTGCGAACAGAATGCCTTTTCGCTGGCAGATTCACGGGAGGTTTTACAAACCGCCCGCGAACTCGGTTTCAAAATCAAGATCCACTCGGATGAGTTCTCCTCTATGGGCGGAATAGGATTGGGGATCGATATGGGTGCCACTTCGATAGACCATCTGGATACCGCAACCGATTCCGACATCCAGGCCCTGGCAAACAGCGGTTCGGTCGCGGTTTTGTTGCCGGGTGTAAATTTCAATTTGGGCAGCGCCCACTTCGCTCGCGGACGCGAAATGATCGACGCGGGCTGCGCAGTAGCACTCTCAACAGATATCAACCCGGGCTCATGCCCTTCCCCCTCGCTGCCACTGATCATGGCGATAGCGGCAAGATACCAACGGATAACGCCCAACGAATGCCTGAATGCCTGCACCATTAACGCAGCCTGGGCGGCAGGATTGGGCGAATCGAATGGATCGATCGAGGTAGGAAAAAATGCCGATCTGGTCTTATTAAAACGTCATGAAGCGCGATTTTTAGCCTACGAATTTGGCGGCAACCCAATTGCCTCTGTATACAAACAAGGAGTAAAGATCGCCTAACTGGCGATCAGCTTTATTCCTCAAACCCGGTTTGGTAAAGCTGGCAATAGGTTCCACCCTGCTCCATTAATTGGCTGTGTGTGCCTTGCTCTACCACTTTTCCGTTTTCCAATACAACTATTGAATCAGCATGGGTTATGGTTGAAAGTCGAT
>SXKT01000008.1 GCA_005778035.1 Chloroflexota bacterium | reverse complement strand
TGGAGTTTCAGCTTTCTGTTCGGTTGCCGGAATTTCAACCGGGGTGGGTAAAAAAATCGGATCTTTGCTTAACCAATATTTTTTTCTTGACCGTTCAATAAGCAAATGTGCGGCTACAAATCGTCGATTTGCGGCTCTGACCGCGTGGTGGACCAAAAAATTATCTTCGTAAAACCAATTGAAAAGGACTTGGAATTTGTTTAAGGATGGAAGTTGAAGTTCGATCATCCAGTCGGAGAACAAGCGCGTGTCCCGAAATGTAACGACATGTTTTTTTTCGGGATGTGCTACTTGAGCCAGCCATGTTCCCATCGAAGGCTCTTCGGAATGAAAAATGTCGGCATCGCAATCCCGAAATATCTGCCACATTTCTGCCGGATCAGTAATATCAAACCCTAAAACCCTTATTCCATCCAACATTTCTTCCTTGGCCTGGCCATGGCGGCGGGGTACTATGGCGGTCACTTGCACACCTGCTTGTGCCAATTCACGGCCAATGGTGCGGGTTGCCCTGCCAAATCCGCCATACTTTCCCCAGGCAAAAATTTCAACACTTATCAAGCAAATATGCATTCGTTACCTGTCGCGTCAACATTTTAACATTCGGATTATATCAGATGATACCTTCGCGATAATTAATGAACCCAAATAATGCCGGGCTTCCATTTCAGGCAACCCGGCGATGACCGTGGGCAAAATTTCACTTGGAATTACTTAACGATAGTACACCAATCGGAATATTTCGGTTCCTGGTTACGTATTGCCTTGTGGAAAACAGATTGGATGGCTTTGGTCACTGGTCCTGTGGTCCCGTTACCAATACGCCTAAAATCAATCTCGCTCAAACCAATCACCTCGGCAGCTGTGCCGCATACAAACACCTCTTCGGCCTTATAGAGTTGGTCGCGGCTAACGGGCTGTTCCTTAATGGTGTATCCCAAATCTGTCGCGATCTTGGCAAGGCTTGATCGTGTGATGCCCTCTAATACAGGCGCAGTGTTGGGTGTGTAAATGATACCCTTATTAACCAAAAAGATGTTTTCTCCGGTACACTCTGCTACATAACCTTGTGGGTCCAGCAAAATTGCTTCTTCAAATCCAAGACGAACAGATTCTGTCTTTGCCAGAAAACTGTTGACATAATTGCCGGCCACCTTGGATTTGGTCATCATCACATTTGGATGGTGGCGGGTGAAAGAGGAGATATTGGCACGGATCCCTTTGTCGAGAGCCTCCTTACCCAAGTAATTGTTCCACTCCCAGGCAGCGATACCAAGTGCCGCTTCGCCATTATCGACATTCAGATTCCATCCACCACCACTTAAATACATCAAAGGGCGGATGTAACAATCCTTGAACCCATTCGCTTTTACTACAGCGATACAGCCCTCGAATACATCATTGGCTGTCCATTTTAGGTTACGAAAGCCAAAGATCTCGGCGGATTCGATCAATCGCTGCGAATGTTCTCGCAGGCGAAAGATCGAAGCCCCCTCAGGGGCTTCGTACGAGCGAATACCCTCGAACAGGGCCGCACCATAGTGCATTGCCGGGGTAAGGAAATGTACGGTCGCTTTTTCAAACTCGACCAATTCACCGTTCATCCAAACGTACTTTGATTCCATTCCCATGGGAGTATCCTCTAATTAAAGATTTTTTAAAATTGTGTCAGTCATTTGCCTGGTGGTCAAGTTGCCGCCAATGTCTTTTGTGCGGGCTCCTTCCACAATGGCCCGATCCACAGCGGTTTCAATCGCGATGGCTTCGGCTTCCAACTTGAGTGAGTATCGGAAAAGGTACGCCAAAGAAAGGATCGTACCTATCGGGTTGGCGATACCCTTGCCGGCAATATCGGGTGCCGATCCGTGGATTGGCTCATAAAGGCCAGGACCGCCAGAACCCAAGCTGGCAGATGGCAGCATGCCCATTGAACCAGCCAACACGCTCGCCTCATCGGTAAGGATGTCTCCAAACATATTTTCTGTTACAACCACATCCATCCAGGCAGGACCAGTCACCAAACGCATGGCAGCAGTATCTACCAATACATGTTCCAATTCAATATCTGGGTGTTTTGTGCCTATTTCAACGGCGATCTGGCGCCACAAACGAGATGATTCCAGCACATTGGCTTTATCTACCGATGTAACCTTCTTTTTTCGGCCTTTGGCAAGTTCAAACGCCAACTCTACCACACGGCGGATCTCGTAATCATAGTATTCCATCGTATCTACAGCGCGCTCTCGGCCATCCTTTACATCCCGCCCTTTCGGCCAGCCAAAATACAGCCCACCTGTCAGTTCGCGGATCACCAAAATATCCACACCGGCCAGCTTTTCAGATTTTATCGGTGAGAAATCCACCAGGGCAGGATGTACTTTTACAGGGCGCAAATTGGCAAAAACGCCCAGCCCTTTCCGCAATGCGAGCAAACCGCGCTCTGGTCGGTCTTTGGCCTTTGGGTCATCCCATTTTGGGCCGCCTACCGCGCCCATCAATATCGCGTCCGAAGCTACACAATCGGCCAGTGTCTCATCTGTAAGCGATGTGCCAAATTTATCGATCGAGCAACCACCCAGGAGATGTTCGTTCGTTGTAAAGCTGTGGCCAAATTTTGACTCTACCGCCTGCATCACGCGAACTGATTCTGAGATGATCTCCGGACCGATCCCGTCGCCAGGGAGTAATGTTATCTTTGCATTCATTTGGTTTTCCTAATTGATGATCGAAAGGCCGTATTCATACGAATCAACCAAAGCCTGCCAGGAGGCTTCGATCAGGTTCGCGCTTGCCCCTACTGTGCTCCAACGTTTAGAGCCATTATGGGTGTCAATCAATACACGGGTGACTGCTTCAGTACCTTTGGAGCTATCCAAAATTCTTACTTTAAAATCGGCCAGGTGAAACGATGCCAGTTGAGGGTATGCACCTTGCAGAGCCTTGCGCATGGCATTGTCCAGAGCGTTCACAGGTCCGTTACCTTCGGAAACAGTGTGCAACACTTCCCCTTTTACTTTCACTTTTACCATCGCTTCCACAAACAGGCCGCGGCCTTGGCGATGCTGAATGGTAGTTGAAAAATCGACCAATTCAAAGGGGGCAACATAATCAGATTGTTGTCTTTTTAACATCATTGCCACACTGGCTTCGGCAGCCTCAAATGAAAAACCTTTGTTTTCAAGGGCTTTAATGTCATTCAAAACATCCACCACCATCTTTGCATCCGAAGTATCGATCCCTTCTTCCTCTGCTTTGCTTAGGATGTTTCCTCTGCCAGAAAGGTCGCTGACAACCACACGCATTTTATTCCCGATCACCTCTGGCACCACATGCTGGTAGCTTTGTTCGCTTCTTCGCATGGCGGCAACGTGAACACCGCCTTTATGGGCAAAAGCACTGCGGCCTACATATGGTTGGTGATCGTTGGGAGTGATGTTGGCCACCTCATCTACAAAGTGGCTTAACTCATACAGATGAGCCAACCCACCAACCGGCAAGCATTTTTTGCCCATTTTTAACTCAATATTGGCAATACAACTAACCAAATTGGCGTTACCACATCGCTCACCTACCCCGTTGATCGTACCTTGCACATGGTCAGCGCCTTCCCGAACGGCAGTAATGGCATTGATAACAGCACATTCACCATCGTTATGGGTGTGGATGCCAATTGGGCAGTCGATGATCGGTTTTAATTCCTTCACGATCTGTTCCACTTCCCATGGCATTGTTCCACCATTGGTGTCACAAAGTACCACTCTCTCGGCCCCACCTTTGATGGCAGCCTGCAATGTCATCAGAGCATATTCTCTGTCTGCCTTGTAGCCATCAAAAAAATGTTCGGCATCGTAAATAACTTCTTTGCCATGGTTTTTGAGGTAAGAAACCGATTTCTCAATTATGCGAAGATTATCTTCCAGGGTTGTTTGTAACACTTCAAGCACATGCAAAGTCCATGTTTTGCCAAAAATGGTGCATACGGGGGTCTTTGCATCGAGCAACGCCCGAATGTTGGCGTCATCTTCCGGCCCGCCTTTTACCCGGCATGTTGAACCAAATGCCGCGATCTTGGCGTTTTTCCATTGCATGGTCTTGGCCAATTCAAAGAATTCCGCATCCTTAGGGTTCGATCCCGGCCACCCCCCTTCGATATAGGCGACCCCCAGTTCATCCAGTTTTTCTGCAATACGGATCTTGTCAGACGCGGAAAGGTTAAACCCTTCGCCCTGTGTACCATCACGCAAAGTGGTATCGTAAATCTGAATCATTTTTGCCCCTAACGGCCAGCCTCATAGGCGGCGATAAGATTTTCAAACCCCAATATATATCCCAATTCGTCTACCCCTTTCAACAAACAGGTTTTTGAAAAAGGATCGATCGGAAAGTTGATCACCTTTCCACCATCCAGAGAAACCGTTTGGGTAGCCAAATCAACATCTACGCGAATGGATGGATTTGCAGTGACCGCAGCCATCAGCTCTGAGTGGACATCTTTCGGCACGATGATCGGCAACAGGCCATTTTTCAGCGCGTTGTTGCGGAAAATATCGGCAAAGCTGGTGCTAATAACGGCACGAAATCCGAACCCAGTCAGCGCCCATGGTGCATGTTCACGGCTGCTGCCACAGCCAAAATTATCGCCAGCCAACAAAACTTGGGCACCCTGATACGTATTCTGATTCAGAACAAAATCGGCCTTTGGGCTGCCATCTTCGTTGTATCGCCAATCGGCAAACAAATTGTTCCCCATTCCGTTTTTGTCTGTTGCCTTCAGAAATCTCGCTGGGATGATCTGGTCGGTATCGATGTCATTGACCGGTAATGGCATGACGGTGCTGAGGAGCGAAGTGAATTGTGCCATTAGAGCATCTCCCTTACATCTGTAATAACTCCGTTGATGGCGGTGGCGGCGGCGGTTAATGGGCTGGCCAGAAAAGTGCGTCCACCCTTGCCTTGTCTGCCCTCAAAGTTGCGGTTGCTGGTGCTCACTGCATATTGCCCTGGCGAAAGTTGGTCGCCATTCATCGCGATACACATAGAACAACCGGCTTCTCGCCATTCGGCACCGGCATCTTTAAAAATTTTGTCCAATCCTTCGCTTTCAGCTTGCTTCTTAACATGCTGGCTTCCGGGTACAACCATCACCCTTACATCACTGGCAACTTTTTTACCTTTCATCAGGCTGGCAGCCTGGCGCAGGTCGCTGATGCGAGAATTGGTACAAGAGCCGATGAAAACAACATCAACTTTTTTACCCAGTAATTTTTCACCAGCTGTCAGGCCCATATATGCCAGTGCTTTTTCCAATGCTGCTTTTTGGTTGGCTTGCTCGGTTTCTCCAAATGCAGAAGGTGAAGGCACCATGTCGCTGATTCCCATCCCCATACCTGGGTTGGTACCATACGTGATCATTGGTTCAATCTCATTGGCATTCAGGATTACGGTTTTGTCGTAGCTGGCGCCAGGGTCGCTGGGTAATTGCCTCCATGCGGCTACCGCGGCGTCCCATTCGGCGCCTTTGGGGGCATATTCCCGGCCTTTAAGGTATTCAAAGGTGGTTTCATCCGGGGCGATCAAACCTGCACGGGCGCCGCCATCGATCGACATGTTGCAAATGGTCATGCGTTCTTCCATAGACAGGGCTCGGATCGCGCTGCCGGAGTACTCGCACACATGCTCGGTTCCACCACCAACGCCGATCTTGGCGATGAGCGCAAGAATAATGTCCTTGGCAGTCACACCTTTTTTTAACGTACCTTCAACGCGTACCTCACAAGTTTTGGGCTTGCGTTGTAACAGGCACTGAGTGGCCAATACATGCTCCACTTCGCTGGTTCCGATACCAAATGCCAG
>SXKT01000048.1 GCA_005778035.1 Chloroflexota bacterium | reverse complement strand
TGCACAATGGGTGAACGATGGTAATGCCGCTGGCATGGCCTACCTTGAAAGGCCTGATACTCTCGCAAAAAGGGCCAACAGCCAATTGATATTGCCGGATGCCCGCAGCATATTGGTGGTAGGATTGCCGTATTTTTCACATGCAGAGCAACCGAACGTTGTAAAAAATCCGGGAAATGGCAAAGTTGCCGCGTATGCCAGAGGCCTCGATTACCATGCCGTGATCCCAGTAAAATTGGCGCAGTTGGTGGAAAAAGTGGAAACATGGATAGGCCGGCCGATCGCGTATCGCGTTTATACCGATACTGGACCGATCCTGGAGCGGGAGATGGCTGTGATGGCTGGGCTGGGCTGGATCGGAAAAAATTCTTGCCTGATCTCACCCCAATTTGGCAGTTACTTTCTGCTTGCGGAATTATTCCTGGATCTTGACCTTGAGCCCGCCCAGGCTTTGGTCACTGACCATTGCGGCAGCTGTAACCGCTGTGTGCAATCGTGCCCAACCCACTGTATCCAGCCAGACCGCACGATCCTGGCCCAGAGGTGTATTTCTTTCCAAACAATTGAGAACCGTGCTGAAATGGACCAAGCGGTGGCTGAAATGGCAGCAGATTGGTTATTTGGCTGCGATATTTGCCAAAATGTGTGCCCTTGGAACATCCGCTTCTCCCATACCCCACCCGATGTCCAGTTGGAGATTAAGCCTGGGTCTGAGACCGTCGACGCAATCGAGATATTACTAACTTCTCCCGCTGTGTTGAAGGAAAAATATAAAACCAGCCCACTGTTACGCTCAAAGCCGGCTGGTTTGTACCGCAATGCGATCAATGTGCTAAATAATAGCAAAAGCCTCCCACCCCAGATGATCGAAAAAATTTCCCTCGTAAATCAGGAAGCTGCGATGATAATAAGCAAAATGACCAACCAAACTATCGACAGGCAATAAGCATGAAACTTTTGATCGCGACCTCCAATCCCGGTAAAGTCAGGGAATTTAAGGAATTATTGGCTGACCTCCCTTTTGATGTGGTCACACCTGTTGAAGCGGGTTTGACACTGGTGGTAGAGGAGGACGGGGAGACCTATCGTGAGAACGCGGCAAAAAAAGCATCTGCTTACAGCAAGGCCAGCGGGTTGGTTTGTATTGGCGACGATAGCGGCTTGGAAGTAGCTGTGTTGGATGGCGCGCCAGGATTGTATTCTGCCAGGTTTTCGCCCAAACCAGGGGCTACCGATGCCGATCGCAGGCAATATCTGCTGGAGAAACTTGCCGGTTCTGCAAAACCATGGAAAGCAAAATTCCATGCCACTGTCGCGATCGGTTTTCCAGACGGGCGGGTAGAGTTCACGGTTGGTGAATGCCATGGAGAGATCATTGATGAGCAGCGAGGCCAAAATGGCTTTGGGTACGATCCATTATTTTTGATACCAGAGCTAGGCAAAACCATGGCAGAATTGACACCAAGTGAAAAAAACCAACTTAGCCATCGGGCAAGGGCAGTAATAAACGCGATCCCTATTCTGCTATCAACCTTGGGGAATAAATGACCGCCCTGGCGAATAGTTCACCGTACCAAGGAAATCAAGCACACATTTACTCACTTCGTGAGGATGTTCTAAAAGCAAATGATGCCCGGCCAAAGGGAAGGTTATCAGTTGTGAATTGATGATATGGTCAGCAAGGAAATTCCAGTTCGAGGGCTCTACCATCCGGTCTTTCAGGCCACCCAAAATGAGGCAAGGTTGGGTAATATCGGCCAATTGCGAAGTTATATTAAAGTTTGCGCAGGCGCAGAAATCGTTGTGCAATACACTTGGCCTAAGTTCCAGCAGGCGCTGGTAGGCAAGGTCTTTGGTGCGGGGGGCAACCGAACTGCCAAAGGATAACTCGACCAACTTGCGCAACATCTGTTCAAATCCGGCATTATTGCTTGGCTTGGAAAGAAAAAAAGGGGCTACCTTTAGTTTGGCGGCGGATGAAACTAAAATGAGGCCAAGCACTTTGTTCGCGTGGTTCACGGCCATGTGCAATGCAATCGCGCCGCCCAAACTGTGTCCAACGATCACGGCTCTGCCTAGATGGAAAGAATCCATTTTCTCACAAACATACCGAGCCAACATTGGTATCGATTGCATGCTGGCAATGGTTGATTTACCGTGGCCGGGAAGGTCAATAAAAAAGAAATTCCCCCCTTTGTGCCGTCTCAACTCTATGGGCCACGATAAAGAATTCCCACCCGCACCATGGATAAATACCACGGGTATGCTGTTTGCGACGCTGCTGTTGGTTCCAGGCCCAGAATTGGCGGAATCTACCATTTCACGCATTGGAAATGAAAGGCTTGTGTCCAGGGTCACGCAATGTTTCCAATGCTTGCTCAGTGAGTGGGAAAAATAGCCTGATGACGGTACCCTTGGATGGCTTGGACTGGATCGATAACAACCCGCTGAGGATCTCAGTTCGCTCACGCAGGTTGATCAAACCAAGGCTGCCACGTTTGTCGTAAGATTTGTTGACCTCATCAAGGTCAAAGCCGATCCCGTCATCCGCGATCTCTACCGCTACGATGTCTGGGTGGTTTCGGACACCACCCAATTGGACGCGGATGTGTTCGGCATTGGCGTGTTTTTGGGCGTTTGTTACAGCTTCGTCGATGATAAAGAACAGGATCGATGCCTTGTTGGAGTCCACTCGCCGGGCTACCGACTCATTGATATCCAAAAGGACCGATTTGCCGTAAACCTCTTTCATTTTTTCTGAGATGGCTTTGATGGCGGATGCCAGGCCTTCAGTTTCTAAAATTATCGGCCGAAGCGAAAATAACATGTGTCTGATTTCCCGGGTGGTTTGGCGGGCAAGTTCCTCGATCTTGACCAACTCTTCCGACGTCAAGGCGAGGTCCCGGTTGAGCATCCTTCTTGCCAAATTTACCCTCATCGCAATCGCCGTCACACTCTGGGTGGGTCCGTCGTGGAGGTCCCGGGCGATTTTTTTTCTGGTTTCTTCTTCTACTTCTGCGATCTTTTCTTTTTCATCCGATATCTCTTGGTAAAGCTTGGCATTTTGCATCGCGACAACTGCCTGGCGGCCAACGATGCCCAGGATCTCACATCGTTCCTGCGAAAAATAATCCGTGTTCTCGTGGCCAAAAAGCATCACCCCATACGTTTCGTATCCACTCACCATTGGCAACGCAAACACAGATCCGCAATCGGGTAGGTTGGCCAGGTTGGATAATTGTGGATCGGTTTTTAGGTTCCGGACAACGATCGGTTTCTTTTCGATCTTGAGCAGGGCTAACAATCCATCGTCTGCGGCGAAAGTGCTATTTTCATCTAGCCCCACCAGGTTACGAGAAGAGACAACCTTGTAAAAACCATTTTCATCCAATAGCATCGCGCTTATGATCTCTTCCGAGGGGGCAGGGTTGGTCTCTTCAGAAATCCCGCCGTCAACAAAAAGGGCGCCCGTACTCAGGTCCAGTGCCGCTTCCAATACGCGGTTGTAGCTCAACATCGAGGTGATCGTCATCGAATGGTTGTAAATTGCCCTGATCCGGTTGGTTTCAGCCTTTTGAGCTTTTTCGCGTTGTTCCAATTGCCACTTTCGGTTCAGCTGAATACGGTCGTAATTATTTTGGCTGAGGTATCCATAAACAAATCCATAGGCCAAACTAAACACAGTGGAATATGTTGAGAGGGGGGTTGGAGTGCCAACCAGATGAACAATACTGGCAAAGAGCGATGCGTATAAAGCTCCTCGCAGGTTAAAGTACATTGCAGCAGTTGAGATCGGCAATAGTAAAAACAAAAACTTGGCCAATACAGGAATTTGGCCGCTGAAAACAAACGCAACCGAAAAAATCAGGTCTATGGCCAGGTTGATCTCACGATGTCGCGTTAACCGCTGACTACGCCCGGCCATCGAAAGTAATACTCCATTCCATCCTACGGCAAGCCACACAAATACTGTTGCGCTTTGCCACACGGTAGACTCACCCGCCATGGCAAGCAGAGATCCAAGCAGCAGCAGCCATCGGATGGAAACCAAGTAAATATCTACAATGAACGGAGAGTCAGATCTGACCATTTTGGCACCTGTTTTGTAACTTAATTATAAGCATTTGGGCAAGACTATTAATAAGTTTATATGCAATTAGGCTTTGCCGTTAGTTGGCAAATTTTTATCCGTTCGTTCCCCGCCCTGCAGACAGGTTCGGCCAGATTATTTTTCGTAACCCATGCGTATCAGGGTATCGCCAAAATGGTCCCAGGCAGTTTGTTGTTCTGCCATGCTATACCGCTCGCGGAATCTGCCTATTTGCCCCTTAAAAAAATGGGTTCCTTGTTTTGCTTGAACCGAGCCGGTTGGCATATTCTTTTTGATGATCTCCGTGATGGCTGGGGAAGCGGGATCGACATTCAGAAAATGGACGATCCTGGCAGCTTCTTGCTCAAAGTCGGATAAAAAATCCTCGTAGCGGGTTGCCAATACGCCATCGGTAGAGATCCAACTTTTCCAGTCAGCCACGTATTCTTCGAAAAAAGCCAAAGCCTTGTTGAAATCGTCCAAATGGGAAAACGCGTTGGGCCGGCCTTGTTTTTCAAGGACGCGTGCGCCGTATTCTTGGGCCGATAGCATCGCGTCGCGCGGATCCCGATATATGTAAAGGGGTTTTACCAAACCCGCTTTGATCAGCAACTTTACCCAAATCGTTGGGCCGGAGTGGGCTTTGATGACGAAGGTTTTACCCATTATGGCCGGGACGCTCACCATCATCAACCGCCGCAAACTAAGCACGCCGATGTTGCAATTGACCTCCGTCAGGATCTTTTGTAATCCGAATTGTTCCCTTATCAAGCGCGCATCCACACAATCCGTGGTCGACATCACCTCTTTGATGAAGTTGTAATGCCAACCAGACCCCGCGCGGGGCATGCCTATCGCCAAAATGATCATTGTGAACCTTCGCAATCAATTTTTGTTGGAATTATAAACGCCAATCAATATTCCCGGCACAAGCCACAGTTCCGGCATGGCTAAAGAATCCTGGGAGAAGCCCAAGATCGCGATAGAGATCAGGCTGGAAAAAGCGGATACGCCAAACCATTTCCAAAAGGTACCATCGCCCTGCTGCGTACTTTTCCTCACTTTGTTGGCCAGGTAAAGCATGTAAAAGATGAACACGCAGTAAATGCTGAAACCGGCAATGCCGGTCTCAGCCAACAAGCGCACGATCATATTTTTGGGGTTGGGGAAAATCGACCCGTCGGGGCTCATTTGGCGGGAAATTTCAGGGTTGCCAGCCAATGCCCAATCGGGAATGTTCTGGTAGATCCAAAATCCGCTTGCACCCAAACCGCTGCCAAAGAGCGGATTGTCAGAAAAGGCAGCCAACGCGGCTTGCAAATATGCCGCCCGTGGCCCCAGGTAGGCATTTTGTAAATAATCGGCCAGGTTTTCGGCGTTGGTATCCACAAATGCAACAATGTAACCTTTATCGGCCAGAAATAAACCGGCACCAACAGCCGCGGCGAGGATGATCACCACCAGGGATAATCTTAGTGCGAGACCGGTTATGGATCGCGCTGTTTGCCCGGGCTGAAACCCAAAGCCTTCCCTGAACCATGCAAGCCCAGTCCGAATGGCATTGCCCTGTGTGAAGAGATACGTGATGCCTATGGATGCAAACCCCATCAATAAGCCCGAGCGAGAATATGTGAAAAATAATGTGGCCAAACTGCCGATGAATAAAACCAAAACAAGCATATCCGTCTTTAAGAACGGGAGATGCCGATGGGCAACGAATTTCCTTCCCCATAACTGGACTGGGTGCAGGATGGCTGCGAACAACCATGGAATATAGATCGTGGCCAATTGCCCCGCCAGCCAACTCGGTTCGTAAGCAAAGCCAGATACCCGTTTGTTCTTTACCAACCCCCGCACCGAAAAGCTGGTCTGGATCTCGTTCAGCGCTGATCGCCAGCCATGATTGAGGCCATAAAACTGGACCGCAGCCCACACAATCGAAATGGCTAGCCCAACCATCAACACCTTTATGCTGAAGAGCACATCTCTGGCAGACCGATTGCTCCACATCGCCGCAAGCAGGAAGCTATAACCAATGGCAACTGTGAGCAAAGCACGCGAGGAACGGTCAAAATAATCTGTTCCTCCAAGCGGGATAGGGGGATCGATCGCGCCGAGGACGCTGCTTGTTATCAAAACAACCAATAGCAGACCTGGCAAAATTGTGGCTTTTGGGAACGGTGATTTTATTTCGCCGAGTGCGAGCCTGAGAAGCAACAGGGGCAATAACAGGGCTAACGGGTAAATAGCCAGTGGGCGAACAAAAGTACCCTGGCCCAGCAAGGGGATGTATCGAAAACTGGTTACCGGCAACAGAACCAACAACGCAGCCCACAACCAACGAGATGCTTCCGCACGCCATTCAGGTGTCATCCAAACGCCTTACCGATCTTCGCCCGGTTTGATCGCGGAGGCCAACAAGCCAACCAACAACCCGAGCAGGCTGCCTCCGAGGATGCTCCAGCTGGTTGCGCGATTCGGGGCAGCGGGAACCTCGCCAGCTTGTGATAAGCTGACCTCAATGCCTGCCTGAATACCATGGCTGGCTTTTTCTGATGTTTCGAGCGATTGGAGTAGAGCAGTGTCAGCTGGGTTTTTGGCAAGCGCAATGCGGATCGCCGCCAGTTTTTCAGCATTTGTCGCCCCTTCCAGGGCAGCCTGGGTAAATGTGGTAGCCCAGGCTTCAGCGATCTGTTGGGTTTTCTGAGGGTCCCTGAATGTCGCGTAAAAATGCCACCCGCCATCCTTCGGATGGGAGAGTTCCAAAATGCCATTCCGCAGTTGGTCAGTCGAGATCCCGCTGGCCGAGCTCACTTGTCGGATTATCAGGTCAGACCAGGCTAACTCTTCAAGTTTGCGAGATTCGCGTTCCAGATAATAGAAGATCTCGTTATCGGGGGAGCCCTTCCAGGTTTCTTCGGCGTTTAGGTCTACAACCACGGTGGCTACCGATGTATACGCCAGTGGCGCTGACAAGGATAAAACCGCGCCGAACAAGGCACCCAGCAACATCAGCGCCAACCATACCTTCCAGGGTTCTGTTGGGTCTCCTGCCACCAACCACTTCATCGTTCGTTTCATTCGATCCTCCGCAACTTGCGGGCACGGTTCCAGGTAATGAATGGGGCAAGCAACTTACGCAGGTAATACTTGGTAACGATCGGAGCAAAAAAGCTACCGCCATCTCGGTAATGCACCTTGATCATTTCTGGCCAGCATCGGTCATCGGCAGCGATGGTCTTCGCGGAGGTGTGAAGTCGGAAGTTGGCCCAAAACTGGTTGGGAAGGTAAGCGATCTTGGTCACCCTTGCCAGCCGAACCCACAGGTCATAATCCATCGCAAAGTAAAAGTCCGGGTCGAGCGGGCCAACTTTTTGCCAAAGATCACCCCTGAAAAAAGCCGCTTGTTGGGGGATGTGTACGTAGCCATTTTTCAATTTGCCAAGGTTGGTTTTGGCAGCCGGGAAAACACCGATCCTGTGGCCTTGGTCGTCGATAAAAAAAGCTTCTCCGTAAACCAAGCCAATATCGGGGTTGTCTTCAAAAAAAGCGGCAACATGCTCAAAGATGCCAGGTTCATAGGTGTCATCCGAGTTGATCCAGGCAAAAATTTCCCCACGGGCTCGGTTAAATCCTTTGTTGATGGCATCTGTTTGGCCATCATCAGGTTCTGACACCCAGAAGGCCAGTTTGTCGGCATGTTTCTGGATAATTTCGACTGAACCATCGGTAGAACCACCATCGATAATGATGTATTCGATATCCACCCCAGGTTGGCCCAATACCGAAAGGATAGTTGATTCGATAAATTTGGCTTGGTTGAAGGATGGTGTGATGATCGAAAACTTGGGTTGGGTCATTTTATTTGGCCTTGAACATCATAGATGATGAAACCCTCGCCTTGGGCAAATACAGGGTATGTGTCTTCAATAAAATCCTTCACTTCAGGTTGGTTGTCCAATTTGCCTAATTGGGTGATGACAATATATTGCTTGCCGGCAACCTTCTCGACAAATTTTTGCATGATATTGATCTCCCTGCCGTCCAGTTCACGCAGGTTTAGGTCAGCATCGTCCAGCCAGGCTTCAACATCCTGCTGCCCCCAGTAGGCCAGGCGGTAACCGTAGTCTTCCGAAATCGTGAGCACTTTGCTCGGGGAGCCGATCACCTTTCCAATGGCTTGCCATCTGGCAACCTCGGGCCGGTAATCTGTTCGCGCAAGGTCTACCCTGGCGGTCCAAAGAGAAACAAAAACAGCAAAGAGCATCGCTCCACCCAATAAGCTGTAAGCAAAGGCAGGGGCTCCCTTCTGGCCAATTTGCTTGGAGGTATGTTCGGCGAGCGGTGCCAGAGAAAGGGCAGTGATCATGACCAGCGGAAGTTGGTAGTAATCGTGGCTGGTGATGTGGTAAGCAAAGGTAAACCCATACGCCAGATATCCGATCCAAAGGCCAGCCAGCAAGCGGCGTCCGCGCTGATCTGCCGATAACATTGACAGGAATGCCACCAGCGCCAAAGAAAAACCGATCACCCCGTCCACCTGGTTTTTCCAGCGCAAGTAAAACACCGGGTCGCTCCACAAATTTGGGAAGAAGCGAAATGCAAATTGTTGGCCCAAAAAACCAGCCGCGAAAATTCCATAAAGTGAATAAGCCGCAACCGGCAAAATGGAAAGCAAAATGACCACCCAGGTTTGCCTGTTGCGAAGCGATTCGAAAAGCCCGCTGATGCCGATAAGCGCTAAAATACAAAAAAATAAAGGGAAAACTGCCACGTTTTTCACCAACATTGCAGCACCGTTAAACATCCCAGCCAAGATCGCCCACTTCCAACCCTTGCTCTCTACCCACTCAAAGTTAGCCCAAACAGCGAAAGCAACCAGGCAAACCATCAGCGGGTCTGGCTGAATAGCCCTGCTGGCGATGATACCGTATGGCAAAAACAGGTAGATACCCAAGGACACCAAACTGCCGGCCGTGCTGGAGATCTTTTTTGACAAGAAAATGATTGGTATGCCACCCAACACCCAGAAGATGGCTGAATAGAGCCGCCCTACCCACAGTAATTCGCCGGTAAAGAGATAGGTGAGTGCGATAAGACCTTCAATAATGGTCGGTTCAATCGCCTGGGCGCCCTTCCATTGGGAAATGGCGAGTTCTGTGTAGCCATTTTGTTGTTCAACTGGCAGCATCGCCGCGTACATTCCCCGCGCTTTAATGGCAGAGAATAGTTGGCGGGTG
>SXKT01000047.1 GCA_005778035.1 Chloroflexota bacterium | reverse complement strand
TAGTACCGGTTAGCTTGACCAAGCTGCCAACCAATAGAGTGGCTGGGTCTGTGCCAATTAGCAGAATCACTGAGTAAGCGATACCGTCGCTTCCGGTAACGGTAATGGTTCCATCGGTATTGATCGCAGAGATTGTGCCGTAAATGGTTGTTGCGACAGGATCAGCCGCAAAGGCTGGGGTTGACGTAGAACTTACCGCAATAAACAAGGCCAAAAGAATAGTGAGAAACTTTTTCATGATCACTCCTTTAAACGTGAATCTACACACATTATACATATCCGGCAAAAGGCAGGTGCGTGTCATTAGTACCTTTATAATTTCATTATTTCTAATTAAAAAAACTTGCGGAATTAACCGCAAGTTTTTTGGTAAGTGTAGTTTGGGGTTTAAAGTACAGCCCTGATCTGTTCTATCCCTTGCCGTATGTTTTCTATAGAATTGGCATAGGACAAGCGCAGGTATCCTTCTCCGCGATCTCCAAAAGAGTTGCCAGGCAACAGGGCTACTCCGGCTTTTTCCAAGATCAGGTTGGCAAGCTCGGAAGAGGACCTGCCTGTTTGTGTGATGTTGGGGAAGGCATAAAAAGCGCCCTGTGGTATTTGGCAGTTGAACCCTGGCAGGCTATTCAAACCGTTTACGATGGCGTCGCGTCGACGCTGGTATTCCTCTACCATTTCATCTACCCGGTGTTGGGGGCCTGTTACCGCCTCTACCCCGGCAAACTGGGTAAAGTGCGCGGTGGAGCCAACCGCATGGGTTAGCAACAGGTCAACTTTTTCGGCCAGGGCTTTGGGCATAATGCCGTAGCCCAAGCGCCACCCGGTCATCGAATACGTTTTGGAAAAACCATCCACGATGATGGTGCGGTCTTGCAAGCCGGGGATGCTGGCGATAGAGGGAGCTGTGAGCCCATCGTACACAATGCGGGTGTAGAGTTCATCGCTCATGATCCAGGCATCGTTCCTGAGGGCGGCAGCGGCGATATGTTCCAGGTCTGCCTGGGGGATAACTCCGCCGGTAGGGTTGCTGGGTGAGTTGAGGATGATCAACCTGGTCTTCTTATTGATCAAACGGTCGAACACGCTGATGTCAAAGGAAAATTGGTTCTCTTCCAGCAAGGGTACCGGGACGGGTATGCCACCTGCGACCTTGATCATTGCCTCATAGGTAGGGAAGCCGGGGTTGGGGTAGATCACCTCGTCGCCTGGCTCAATGATGGCCATGGTAGGGAAGAACAGGATCGGTTTGCCACCGGGGCCGATAACAACCTCCTCGGGGCTTACCTTGATCCCACGGCGCTTTCCCGCGTCCTCCGCCAATGCTTCTCGCAGGGTAGGGATGCCGCTGGGAGGGGTATAACGGGTTTTACCGGTTTTAATTGCTTCGATGCCAGCGTTGCTGACGTTCTCAAAGGTGGCATAGTCAGGTTGGCCTATCTCCAAATGGATGATATGCCTGCCGGCTCTTTCCAGTTCGCCAGCCTTGGCAAGCACCTGGTATGCGCCTTCCGGCCGTAAGTGGTGTGTTCTTTGCGCGAAATCCATTGGCTGGCCTACTTCTTGGTCAGTTTCACTAATTCGTCGTACTCGTTGTCTGGCATACCGAAGTAGTTTTCGGCGGCAGGGAAGGTGACACTTTTAACTTCGCTGACATATTTCTTAAGGCCATTGAGGATCACCTCGCCCGCGTTGCCAAATACCTTGGCCATCTTCGGCTTGAATTTGGGATACAGGCCAAACATATCATGGTAGATCAACAGCTGCCCGTGGGCATCGGGGCCAGAGCCAAGCGACATAATAATGCAGTCTTCGGCTTGTTCGGTGATCAGCTTGCACAATCGGTCTGGAACCAATTCCAGCAGGATGGCGAAAGCGCCAGCGTCTTGCAGGGCTTTGGCATCGTCTGCGATCTTTTTTGCCAACGAAGCGCTTTTGCCCTGCAAGCGGAAACCGCCCAAGGCGGCTACTGATTGAGGGGTGAGGCCGAGATGTCCGATGGCGGGGATGCCGGCATCTACAATGGCTTTGATGCGGGGAGCCATTGCAACGCCACCTTCCAACTTTATGGCATCGCAGCCGGCTTCTGCCATAAAGCGGCCGGCGTTCTTTACGGCCAGTTCATTGCTGGGTTGGTAGGTCATATAGGGCATATCGCCAACCACAAAGGCGGTAGGTGCGCCTCGTCGAACGGCGCTGGCGTGGCGGATCATATCGTCCATAGTTACGGGCAAGGTGCTGTCGTAGCCGAGCATGGTCATGCCCAGGCTATCTCCCACCAAGATCATTTCCACACCGGCTTGTTCTTGCAGGTAAGCGGTGGGGTAATCGTAGCAGGTAAGCCAGCTGATCGGCTCTTTATCTTGCACTTTTTGGAACAAGTAAGGCAGGGTGATCTTTTTTCGGTCGCTCATTGTTTCCTCCAATTGGATGGTTCGTTTGTTTTAGAGATCGCGAGGATATCGCTCAGCAAGGCAAAGCCAGTCTCTACCCGGCCGGCCCCCGCGCCGATGAGGGTGACTTTGCCCATGTGTTGGGTCGTGAAGGTGATGGCGTTGGTTGCGCCACCAACATTTGCCAAGGGATCTTCGGTTGGCAGCAAGGTTGGTTTTACGCTGGCGCTCACAATTCCATTATCAATAGATAACGTGCCGATCAACTTCCAACGCTTCCCCTCGGCCTTGGCAAGTTCCACATCTTGCAAGGTAACGCCGCTAATGCCCTTTCGTTCCACATCCGCAAAGGTGATGGGGCGATCCATTACCAAATTACCCAGTATGACCACCTTGCCTGCAGCGTCATATCCTTCTACGTCGCCGGTGGGGTCTGCTTCGGCATAGCCCAGTTTTTGGGCTTCGGCAAGAGCGTTTTGGTAACTGTTGCCTTGCTCCATACGGGTAAGGATGAAATTGGTTGTACCGTTGAGGATACCCTGAATGGAGGTGATCCCGGCTGCCTTTAGGGTGTTGATTCCAAGCGCCATACTGGGAGTGCCGCTCATTACAGTGCCTTCAACACCGATCTGTAAGCCGCCTTGCTTTGCCATGGTGGCAAGTTCAGAGTAAAAAAGAGCGATCGGCCCCTTGTTACTGGTTACTACATGCTTGCCACTGGAAAGCGCCGCCCGCATATATTGGATGGCTGGTTCAGCGTTAGTAAAATTGGTAAAGCTTGCCTCCAACAGGAATTGGGCATCGCATGACTTGATCCAGTTTTCAGTAGAGGACCTTTCGTCTTTTTTACCCATTCCCTCAAGGTTGCCGTTTTCTAATGCCTTTAGCAATGATGTGACCTGAAAACCATTGGGCTCAGAGTAATTTCCATAACGCAGGTCAGAAACCCCTACCACTTTAATATCAAGCCCCTGGTTTTGCATCAGGCTGGCATGGTCGGTTTCCAGGATCTTAAGGAAACCTTGGCCGACGTTACCCAGCCCTACCATGATCACTTTAATTTCTTTCATATTGCTCCTCGCGAGGTGTATTCCCTGCCTTCAAGTAACACTCGCAGGGGTGTTTCGATGCCTCTTATTTTACCCACGGTATGCAATATATAACTTTTCAATTTCGATCTTATTCATCGCCAACATGGCTTGCATCACCCGCGATGCCTTTGCCGCGTCTGGGTCGCCGAGCAGTTTGCCAAGGTCCTTGGGGATGATCTGCCAGCTGATGCCGTACTTGTCTTTCAGCCAACCACATCTTTCCTCTTTGCCGCCATTATCGGTAAGGTAATTCCAAAAATGGTCTACTTCCTCCTGGCCAGAACATTCCACAAACAGGCTTATGGCTTCGTTGAAAGTAAAATGGGGGCCGCCGTTGAGAGCCATAAATCTTTGGCCGGCCATTTCAAAACTGGCGGTAAAAAGTTCCTCCGTCTGGCCATTGGATGTGTTGCGGGTTTCGATGATTCGGAAGTCTGGGAAAATGGCTGAGTAATGATCCAGCGCTTCGGCCAAATCTTTGTTGAACCATAAAAATGGGGTGATGGTTGTCATAATGTCCTTTCTATTGATGGCAAATTGAGGTATCCGGTTGCCGCCAAGGATGGCTGAGCCGGCCGATAACCTTAGGGCACGATCTTGTTGATGAGCGGGATGCGCTGAAGAATGAGGGTGATCGCCAGGCTGGCACAATAAACTGCCAAGGTGGTTGCCGGTATCGCGAAAAGCGGGTTGAAGCTCCATGCGGTAAGGCTAATGCCAAGCATTCCTTTTTCCAGCAACGTCATGGGGATGATGTGGACGAGGTAAATGCCGAGGCTGGCAGAGGCAAGAGTTTGAATTGCCTTGTGAGATGGCCCTGTAAGGGCTGGCAGGTTGGAAGATGCCCACCGGACGAGATAAAACGCAGAAGTGGACAAAAGTAGGATATTGGGGCTGAGATATTCGTAATAGGTTCCAACGAATTGGCCTTTTTGGGAACTGGCAATATAGGTAAGCGCTATCGTCCCTATAGCCGAACAGACCATGAGCAGGGCTGAAAAAGCGGCCCATCTTTTTGAGAGTGGGGTTTTTGATAGAAAATACCCTGCTACAAGGTATCCGGCAAAACCGCTGGCAAATTGCAGGTCTGGCAACAAGCTGATCTCAAGGGTTTTCTCTAGCAGTGGAAATATCCCTGAGGCGGTGAACCAAAGGGCGATGTACAAGCCCAACAACCATGCATCGCTATGAAGGGTGATCATCCGTAGTATGGGGATCACCAAATAGAGGCCGAGCAAGGCATACAGATACCATAAGTGATAATATGCTGGCGAATACCAAAGTTTGGCCAACCTCTTGAGTGTAAGGCCAGATTGATCTGCCCAGTATGCCCAAAAGAAATACACCAACGACCACGCCACCAACGGTATCAGTACTTTTGTAAGGCGCTTTCTGAAGTATTCGGGTAATGGTTCAGTTTTTCCCAATAGAAGTGCGCCGGTGATCATAAAAAACATCGGTACGCTCAGCCGGGCGATGGAATCATAAAAGTTGCCGGACATCCAGCTTTGTTGGCTGATCTGTTGGTAGCGGGTCAAGATCGGGGATGTGACATGGATCATTACAACCAAAAAAGAACCGATGATCCTGGCAAGGTCGATCCAAACGTGGCGATCCTGGTTTTTGGTCACTTGGCAGCCTTCTTGTTAATCTTTTCCTGCGCCTTGCGCAAATTTTCCTCCACCCTGTAAGCGGTAACCTCACGGATCAATTCATAGGGGATCGGTTCATTGATCGGGAATTGGATCGTTCCTTTGCCTTTTTGGTATTTGGCCAGTGCATCTTTAAACTTTTCAATGCCCGATGGGGCCGGGTAAAAACCGATGTGGTTCTTATAGGCGGAAAAATGGACTAGATTGCCGTGGAAGGTAAAGGTAGGGATCCCGTAGGCGATCTTCTCTTCCGCCTCTGGTACGGTTTCCTTGATCACACGCCTGACTTTTTCCAGGATCAGTTGCACTTCAGGCGAAAATTGCAGGATAAACTCATCGATTGTAGTGGCATTGTTGGTCTCCATCATCACCTCGTTTTATTTTCTAAGAGTATCACAATTCTAAATTGAAATTACCCACGCAAGCATGCTGGATGCAGAATCGCCCTCAACATTAATGTTGAGGGCTGCTCAACATTAAGTACAAGCCAATTTGAACAATTAAGGCGATGGTTTGGTTGTCAGTCGGGAATATAATTAGGTTAGATTGTGATATATTTCACAAATACACTACAGCCTCAACAGGCTAATGAGAGATGAAAGATGAGAAAAACAGCAAGAACTATCTTTGTTTTATGTTTGATGATCCTTTTGGCTGGCTGTGGCGCGGTGACACCGATTGCGAATTCCGAAAGTGAGTTCGGTACTTTGTCGGCTGCCACTGAGGAAAAGGCCGTTGCCCCTGAAAAAGTCGTGATCTACGCTCCGGCATCCACGTCGTCGGTGCCGGTGATCTTGGCGGCGGCGAAAATGCAAAATGTTGAGCTGGTGTTGTACACCAACCAGGCTCAGGCTAACACTGTTTTCTTGCGGGGAGATGCCCAAATATTGGTTACGGGTTTGTCGGTGGGGTTGGACCTGCACAAGAACCAAGCGCCCATCACGCTGGTGAACACGTATGTTACCGGCCTTTCTTACCTTGTTACCAGTGGCATCACTGTCAATACGTGGGCAGACCTTATAGGCCAGCAGGTGTATGTGCCATTTGAAGGATCCCCGATCGAAGAAGTGGCAGCTTATTTGGTGCGGCAAGAAGGATTGGCTTGGAAAAAGGATATAGCACCGGTGTATTCGCCGTTTGATGCCTCGATCGCATTGCTCAAGGAAGGAAAAGCGGCGGCTGTGATTTTGCCGGAACCAATGGTCTCCTTGCTGGAAGGCCAGCCGGGAATCTCTGTCTCACTGGATCTTTATGATGAGTGGAATCGTAATAACCCGGCCGCGCAGGGCTATCCGCAGGTCGGCAGCTTTGCCAACAGCCAGTGGGCCGCAGACCATCACGATATTGTAGACCAGTTCAGTATTTATCTGTCAGGGTCCATCGAGCAGGTACAAGGTGATCCTGAATCGGCGGTGGACGCTGTGATCGAACACTTCAAGATCCCCGCGCCAATAATGGTATCCGCATTGGGCCGTACCCGTTATCAGTTACTCACTGGTGAGGCAATGAAAAATGGTGTTCAGATGTATTACCAGGTGATCGGCAAGGAATTGGATGAAACGACAGAAGGCTTTTTCTACTCCGCTGCGAACTGAATTGTTGGGGTTTGGCCTGGTATTGGCGATCTGGGCTGCAGCCTCCACTGTGTACCCTGCTTATATCCTGCCATCCCCTACAGAGACGTTTGCGAGCCTGGCAGAGTACCTGCCAAGCAGTTTTGCGACCCAGGCATTGCTTACGATGTTCAGATTGGTCATCGGCTTTGGGGCGGCGCTGGTTATGGGCACATTGATCGGCATTTCGGCTTACTGGCTTGGCATTCAAAACATCGCCAATTCCCTGATGGTTTCCTTACAAGTCATCCCAGGTACGGTATTGGGGGTCATCTTCCTGTTGCTGTTCGGATTGGGGAGTATGGCGCCGATCCTTCTGGTCGCCGCATTGGTGCTTCCTACCATTGTGATCAATACTGTTCGCGGGTTGGATAATGCCGACACATTGCTGGCTCAGTACCTGCTTTCCGTTCATGCCACCCGCATGGCAACCTTGCGTTTCATCTACCTTCCAGCTTTGGTGCCAACCTTGCAGGCGAATATTAGCCTGGGCATAAGCCTGGCGTCCAAGATCGTGGTGTTGGGAGAGTTCATTGGTGCCCAAGACGGGATCGGCTACTTGTTGAATCGAGCCCAGATCACCCTGAATATGCGAGAGGTTTTCTTTTATTTGTTTGTGTTACTGGCATTTTCACTTGTGGCACAGGCAGCGAACACCTTGGTATTTGCCACGATCTTTAAGAAATATTCATTCACAGGATAAAGATGGACAAACCTTTGTTGTGTGTTGAATCGTTGGTAAAGGAGATCGCAGGGCAAGCTGTGATCAGTGGGTTGAACATAACACTTAACGTATCGGACCGGACCGCGATCTTTGCCCCATCTGGCGCTGGGAAATCTACCCTTGTTAGGATATTAAGCGGCCTTGAGTTGCCAACGACCGGCTCGGTTTCGATCCATACAGACAGAATTTCAACCCAATTCCAAGAGCCAAGATTATTCCCATTCCTTACCGTCCGCCAAAATATCCTCTTGCCATTTCAGGCGCAAGGCATTGATGGTGGTGCTGTTGCAGCCGAATGGATGCGGGAGTGGTTGGAAGTATCCAATATGGCAGGCACCGGCGATCTTTATCCTTATCAGCTTTCGGGCGGCATGAAACAAAAGGTAAGTTTTATCCGCGCGATCATTCAGCGCCCGCAGCTGTTGATCCTGGATGAGCCGTTTCAGTCGATCGACATGAAAACAAAGGCAAAAATGGCACGGCATTTGCTGGCTGCCGACCCGGAAATGGCGCTATTGCTGATCACCCATTTACCGGCGGAAGTGAATTTGCTCGCGAAACGGGTTTTGTACTTTACCGAGCCGCTGTTGGCACAGCAAAACGCCCGCCTGATAGAAGAACCAGCATGGTTCTTTCGGGATGAAAACACATTGCAATAAACATTGGCGCAAAGCCAAGGATGTACAGGAGAGATCATGAAGAAGACGCTAAAACATTGTGAAAGTTATCAGGAGCACAGCAAGCAATTCCAGGAACTGGGGGAGTACCTTGACTCTCTCCAGATCGACCAGCGCAACCCTCGCCGGAAGGATACGCTCATCATGACCTTGCACCGTGCCCAAATGATCTTCGGTTACTTGCCTGAGGAAGTTCAGTTGTTCATTGCGGACCGCTACGGTATTTCGCATGCCGATGTTTCAGGAGTGATCAGTTTTTACAACTTTTTTACGGTTACGCCAAAGGGGAAGATCCAGGTGAATGTTTGCCTTGGAACCGCGTGCTATGTCAATGGCGCAGACCAGATCCTGGCCGAATTCGAGCGCATCCTCGAGATCAAAGCCGGGCAGGTATCGGCAGATGGCAAGTTCTCGATTGAAAGTTTGCGTTGCGTGGGGGCATGTGGTTTGGCGCCGGTGGTCACCATCAATAGCAAAGTGTATGGAAAAGTGAAGGTCAGCCAGGTAAGAGAAATCATTGAACGCTTCCTAACGGAAGACCTGGAAGTTGAGGAGGTTTCCCATGCTTGAGATCACAAGCCCGATCCAATTATTGGATGCGTACGAAGAAACAAAGAGCTTATTGGACCTGCGATCAGGAAAAAGAGGTGGCCCACAAGAGCGAATGATCCTGGTTTGTGGAGGCACAGGGTGCCAGGCGTCGGAAAGCAAGCAGATCGTCCATGAGTTCAAGCGCTTGATCAAGGAAAACGGAATGGATGAAAGGATATCCGCATCCATAAGCGGCTGTTTTGGCTTTTGTGAAAAAGGTCCGATCATCAAAATTTATCCGGAAAATGTCTTCTACGTTTCAGTAAAGGTAGCCGATGTTCCCGAGATCTTTGATTCGCATATTCTCAATGGCGAAAAAGTGCGGCGATTGCTCTACGAGGACCCAAAACTTAAACAAAAGATCGAGTCCGCCGATGACATCTCTTTTTACAAACTGCAACAACGGGTTGCTTTGCGCAATTGTGGCTTGATCAACCCTGAAAAGATCGAAGAATATCTTGCAACCGGAGGGTACCAATCCTTGGCGAAGGTTGTCGGTGGAATGTCGCCCAAGGAAGTGATCGAGGAAATGAAAAAGTCTGGCTTGCGAGGCCGAGGAGGGGCGGGATTTTCGACCGGCCGTAAATGGGAATATGCCAGCAAAAGCACCAGTGAGGAAAAATTCATCATCTGCAATGCCGATGAAGGCGACCCCGGCGCTTTTATGGATCGATCGATCATGGAAGGGGATAGCCACAGCGTATTGGAAGGCATGGCCATTGCTGGGTACGCAATTGGGGCAACCCAAGGATACGTGTATATACGGGCGGAGTACCCATTGGCTGTATCAAGATTACAGATCGCTATTGACCAGGCGAGAGCCGCGGGTTTGTTAGGGAAGAATATATTGGGTTCCGGATTCAATTTTGATATATCGATCAGATTGGGAGCCGGCGCGTTTGTTTGCGGTGAAGAGACCGCATTGATCCACTCCTTGCAAGGGCTGAGGGGCGAGCCTGGTACCAAGCCGCCTTTCCCGGCGGAGAGTGGTTTATGGGGAAAGCCAACTTCCGTGAATAATGTGGAAACCCTGGCCAATGTGCCGGTGGTTTACCAAAAAGGCGCCGATTGGTTCAGTAGCATCGGTACCGAAACCAGCAAAGGTACCAAGGTTTTCGCCTTGGCAGGCAAGATCAATAATGTAGGGTTGGTGGAAGTGCCAATGGGCACTACCTTGCGGGAGATCATCTACGACATTGGCGGTGGCATCAAAGGCGGCGCTAAATTTAAAGCTGCGCAAACCGGCGGCCCATCGGGCGGGTGTATCCCAGAGCAGTACCTCGATACGCCTATTGATTACGAATCGCTATCAGCGATCGGTTCGATGATGGGGTCAGGTGGCATGATCATTATGAGTGACCAGGATTGCATGGTGAACTTGGCCAGGTTCTATCTCGAATTCATCGTTGAAGAATCTTGCGGCCGTTGCGCGCCTTGCCGAATTGGCAATAAACGCATGTTCGAGATTCTGACCAACATCACCGAAGGCCGTGGAACAGCCATGGACTTGCATGAGTTGCGCAGCCTGGCAGAAACGATCATGGATACCTCGCTATGTGGTCTTGGCCAAACTGCGCCAAACCCGGTGCTAAGTACGATGAAGTACTTTATGGCTGAATATGAAGCCCATGTGTTTGAGAAGCATTGCCCGGCCGGCACCTGCCAAAAACTGATGCACTACGAGATCATTGCTGAAAAATGTATCGGTTGTACATCTTGCGCAAGGGGTTGCCCGGTCGGTTGTATTTCCGGGTCTGTCAAACAAGTGCACTTGATCGACCAAGCACGTTGTATAAAATGCGGTGCATGCCTAAGCCGTTGTAAATTTGCCGCGGTATCGAGAAACTAAGGAGTATGGATATGATCAACCTCACCATCGATGGAAACCACGTAAGCGTCCCTGAAGGGACAACCATCCTGGAAGCAGCCCAAAAGGTGCATCTCGATATTCCGACTTTGTGCTACCTAAAATTGGAAAAATCGAAATATTTAAACCAAGTGGCCAGTTGCCGCATATGCGTAGTGGAAGTTGAAGGCAAACATAATCTGGCTCCATCTTGCGCTACCCCGGTTTTTGAGGGGATGAAAGTGACCACCAACAGCAAGCGGGTCTTGGCATCTCGGCGCAAGAATTTGGAATTGATCATTTCGAACCATCCATTTGAGTGTCTTGTTTGCGCCAAATCTACCGATTGCGAGTTGCAAAAACTGGTTTGGGAGTTTGGCATCAACACCCAGCGGTATACCGGTGAACGCTCCAGCCACCCGATCGACAAGACCAGTTCCGCGCTCAAACGGGATCCTAACAAGTGCATCATGTGTCGTCGTTGCGAGACCATGTGCAACACTGTTCAGACCGTAGGAGCGCTAACCGCTTTTGGCCGCGGGTTCCACACCGTGGTAACCCCCGCAGAGAAAATGCCGTTGGCTGAAAGCAATTGTGTGTATTGCGGGCAATGCGTAAGTGTTTGCCCTACCGCGGCGCTTACCGGTGTCGGTTATATTCAAGACACATGGGCAGCCTTGTTCAACCCCAAAAAGAAGGTGATCGTTCAGGTAGCTCCGGCGGTTAGGGTAGCCATTGGTGAGGAATTTGGAATGCCGCCAGGCCAACCTGTGACGGGAAAAATGGTGGCGGCCTTGCGCCGCTTGGGCTTTGACGCCGTGTTTGATACAACCTTTGGCGCGGACCTGACAGTGGTGGAAGAAGGCAAGGAGATCGTAGAGCGCTTGGAACGCAAAGAGCATTTGCCGATCCTGACCTCGTGCTGCCCAGGCTGGATCAACTTCCTCAAGTACCATTTCCCGAATTTGGACTATATGGCATCCACTTGTAAAAGCCCGCAGCAAATGACCGGCGCAGTGATCAAGACGTATTATGCCCAAAAAATGGGGTACGATCCGCAAGATGTTGTGGTGGTCTCGGTAATGCCTTGTATCGCAAAAAAATACGAAGCCGCCTTGCCCGCGGAACAGACCTATGGTATTAGGGATGTGGACCTGGTGCTAACCACACGCGAACTGGCAAAAATGATCAAGGAAGGCAGCATGGACCTGCGCCATTTGCCGGATGAGGAGTTTGATGACCCGCTTGGCCGCAGTACAGGGGCAGGGGTGATCTTTGGTGGCACTGGCGGAGTTCTGGAAGCAGCCCTGCGGACTGTGTATGAAAAAGTGACCGGCAAGGAGTTGGTGGATGTGAACTTTACCGCTGTACGTGGGTTGGCAGGCATCCGCGAGACTGAGATCGATCTGGAAGGCAGGACGGTGCGCGTAGCTGCCGTATCGGGGTTGGGGAATACCCGAAAGGTATTGGAGAAGATCGAGAGCGGTGAAGAAAAATTCGACATCATTGAGATCATGGCATGCCCCGGTGGCTGTGTAAATGGCGGCGGGCAACCCTATTCGGAAGAACGGGACGAGATCATTGAGCAACGGGTACGCGGTTTGTATCATTTGGACCGGGGAACAACGATACGGAAATCGCACCTGAACCCGTCGGTTCAGGAATTATATACAAGCTTTTTGGGAGAGGCAGGTAGCCATAAAGCCCATGAAGTACTGCATGTACAAGGGCTATTGGAAGAGGAAGTCTGCCCTGAATATCAGCCACAATAATATTTGCTAAGGTAGCACACACTGGGATGACCCTGTGCCATCCCAGTGTGTGTTTAATTGATCGAACAAGGGTATGATGTAGTTTGAATGAGGAGATTATGGACCTACGAAAATATACAGAACACACTACTTTCCGGCTGATTGCAGGCTCGATCGCGATCTTGTTTATTGTTGGCCTAAGCCTGATCGCCTGGATCTATGGCTGGGGTGCGGCGGTCATGGGGTTATTATGTTTGCTCGGAATGTTGATCCCTATGCTGCTGATCTTCTTTTTCCTCAATGGGATGGAGTGGTTGGCAAAATGGCTTAATAAGGATAATTAGGATGGAGCAAAGCCATTTTACAGCCAGCCTGAATGATCTTTTGGAGGAATTTTTTGAGAAAGTGCACGGGTACTGTCTGGACCGCGATACCAGCTTGTTTGAAACACTCGTTAGTATCAGCGCGGCCGAAGCTTCCATACCTGTTGGAGGAAGGTGCGCCACGCTGGCTGCGCAGGTAAAACATGTGGTGTATTATCTTCAGGTGTTGCAGGAAGCGATTACCAATCCGGAGCCGCAAAAAGCAGATTGGGCTGAGGTTTGGCGGAGCACTGCCTCCGTGAGCGAGGAGGAATGGCTGGAAATTAAGCAATCTTTACAATACGAGTACGCTACGATCAAACAGGTACTGGTCCATAACGTCCAATACACATCCGCAGACCAGTTCGGGATGGCAATGGCTGTGATAGCGCATTCCGCTTATCATCTGGGCGAGATCCGGCAAGCCTTGTGCTGGTTACATAAGGGGCCATAATGGCCAGGGCAAAATTCCAGGTTCTGGTCTTCCCCTACCGTCGTTCTACAAACGGGGCGCTTGAATTTTGTCTGTTTAAGAGGGTGGATAATCAATTATGGCAGGGCGTGGCCGGCGGTGGGGAGGATGATGAAACCCCCTTGGAGGCAGCCAGACGAGAGACCGCGGAGGAGGCGGGGATCTCGGCATCCGCTACACTCATCACGTTGGATTCAGTTGAATCCATACCGGCGGAAATTTTTTCCGCAAAGGCCAGTTGGGGTGAGGATGTGTTCGTGATCCCCCAGTATTCCTTTGGCATACAGGCAGATGAGTTGATCGCAATATCACATGAACATACTGAATTTGGTTGGTTTTCGTACGACCAGGCAATCTCCCTGATGCGTTACGATGGAGACAAGACCGCGTTATGGGAACTGCGCCAACGGCTGGAAAAAAGGTCTGCTTGACGCGATGACAAGTTGGGGAGTTTTCTCAAAGTTTAGAAATTTGGATTTCCCAAGGTGGCTGGAATGGAAAAAGACATATCTCTGACGATGGATACGATTGCGTGGTTGTTGGAAAAAAAAGACCCTGATGTGAGGGCGATGGCATTGCGATATTTACTGGGCCGTAGCGCTGATGACCCGGAATATTTGGAAAGCATGCACCAAGCCCACCGACAAGGACCGATATCCAATATCTTGGACGCGATGCAACCAGAGGGGTATTGGGTTCGGCCAGGAGCTGGTTACAATCCCAAGTATCGTTCTACCGTGTGGGCTTTGATCCTGCTTGGCCAACTGGGTGCAAAAATTCAAGCGGATGAACGGATAAAGATCGGGTGCAATTATTTGGTGGACCACATGGCTATTGCCGGGCAATTCTCTACCCAATCCCTCGGCAGCCCAGCTGGCACAGTGGACTGCCTGCAAGGTAACCTGATCTGGGCGTTGATGCAACTCGGTTATGAGGACGAAAGGCTTGCCAAAGCAATTGATTGGCTTGCCAGATCGCAAACTGGCGAAGGTATTGCTCCCAAGGAAGACCGGACTTCAACCATACGGTACTATGCTTACAAAAGCGGCCCAGATTTTCAGTGTGGGGTAAATCAATGGCAACCATGTGCCTGGGGTGCGGTGAAGGTGATGTTGGCTTTGGGTTCGTTACCGGCACGCTTGCAAACGGAACAAACTGAAAAAGCGAAAAAGAAAGGCCTGGATCTTTTATTGGGAATAGATCCTTCTTTGGCAAAATACCCGACCAACAATGATCAAAAGCCAAGCAGGAATTGGTGGAAGTTTGGTTTTCCGGTGTTTTATATCACCGACCTGTTGCAATTGGTACAGGCTGTGCAAGATTGTGGGGCTGGGGCAGACCCCCGATTGGCCAACACGTTGGATGTGATCAGGCAAAAGCAAAATGCGGATGGCTGTTGGAATTTGGAATTTGATTACCCAGGCAAAAGCTGGTGTGATTTTGGTGAGAAGAAAAAACCCAACAAATATGTTACCCTGCGGGCCTTACGTGTGCTAACACATACAAGTTAAAAAAACAGCCCGGAATGAAACCGGGCTGATGTGGAAATTATTGGGGGTTCTATTTTCCATTTTCGTTGGCATCAGATGAATCAGATGTCCACTTTTGGGCCAGGAAGATCGGCAAGGCAGTGATCAAGATCACGATCATCGCAACCACGTTGGTTACTGGGCGGTCTCGTGGACGGGTTAGCTGGCTAAAGATCCACACGGGCAGGGTTGTTTGCTGACCGGCAGTAAAGGTGGTCACAATCACCTCGTCGAACGAAAGCGCGAAAGCCAGCATACCTCCCGCCAGCAAGGCGGTGCCAATGTTGGGAAGAACGACATGGCGAAAGGTCTCAAACGAGTTCGCGCCAAGATCCATCGATGCTTCTACCAATGAGTTTGAGGTTCGGCGAAAACGGGCAAGAACATTGTTGTAAACAGTGACCACACAAAACGTGGCATGGCCGATAACGATGGTCCAAAATGAAAAAGGGATATCCAAACCTCCGATGGCCGAACGAAGCGCGATGCCGGTAACAATCCCGGGCAGCGCAATGGGGAGCACCAACAAGAAGGAGACTGACTCGCGACCGAAGAAGTTGCTGCGGTAAACCGCGGCGGCCGCCATGGTACCCAAAACCATGGCAATGGCAGTGGCGACTAATGCGACCTTTACTGATAGGGCCAACGCCGCCCAAAGATCCTGGCGAGCCAGGGCAACCGCAAACCATTGGGTTGTAATACCAGGCAACGGAAAGGTGTAGGTGGTTTCATCGGTTGTGAAAGCATACAGAAGGATGATAGCAAGGGGGATGTGCAAGAATAGCAATGTCCCCGCGGATGCCGCCTTGAGGATGGCAAGGACCTTATTGTTAGAGTGCATCGAAGGCTCCCATTCTTCTGGCGATCAGAAGGTAAATGACCATGATCAATACCGGGCCCATTGTGAAAGCCGCCGCCAGTGGGACATTCCCGGATGTTCCTTGGTGGCTATAAACCGCCTGACCAATGAAATATTTGGAGTTTCCGAGAGAAAGTGGCACGATGAAGTCTCCCAAAGTGAGGGAGAAAGTGAAGATGGAACCGGCGATAACACCCGGCATGGACAACGGCAAGGTGATGTTGAAAAAGGTTTGGGTTGTCTTTGCGCCAAGATCGCTGGAAGCCTCTTCGAGTGTGCCCGAAACCCGTTCTAGGGCAGCCTGGATTGGCAAGATCATATACGGCAACCATATGTAACAAAAAACGATGAACACACCAATGGGTGAAAGAGCAAGAGATGATCCTCCAATATTTGGCAAAGAGAGGATCCAATCTAACAAGGGGTTTAGGCCAACCAAATTAAACAACCAACTGATGATGCCTTCCTTTGAAAGGATCAATTTCCAGGCGTAAACCCGGATCAGGTAGCTGCTCCATAAGGGCAACATAACAGCAAGGTACAAAAAGCTTTTGGCTCGCTTGCCAGCAACCTTGGCAATGGTGTATGCAAGCGGGAAGGCGATCAGCGCGTCGGTGATTGTTACCGCGGCGGCCATGGTGGTTGTACGGATGAGGATATCCAAATTTGAACGCTGAAATAACTGGGCGTAAGTTTCAAGGGTAAATTGGCGATCGATCAAACCAGTAAAACTATCCAGTTTGTAAAAACTGTTCACCAACAGAGAAGCCAAGCTGCCGAGGTATACCACGGCCATATAGATCATTGGCGGTCCAAGAAGCAAACCAAGGACCAATTTAGGGCGCAGGTAGAGGTAAGTTGAAAGGAACTTGAACATATTAGTCGCCGATCAGCCGCATGTGTTCCTTTTTCCAGGAAAGCGAAACCTTCTTTCCTTTCAAGGCCAACACATCCATTGAGGTTGTGTGTAAATTTTGTTCTACCACAACCAGGTCGCCCCCATCTTCCAACTCCACCAAATAGCGGGTGTACAAACCCAGATAGACCACATCACGCACGCTGCCATTGGCAATTACAACCCCTTGCCCGGCTTGTAGCGGGTTGGTCAGGTGGATCTTTTCCGGCCGGATAGAATAGGTGGCGTCGGTGCCTGCCAGCCGTAATGAAACTTGCCCTTTGATCAGATTGCTAACTCCCACAAAACCTGCCACAAAGGAAGTGGACGGATGTTCGTAGATCTCTGCAGGGCTGCCGACTTGTTCGATCTTGCCTTTGTTGAAGACCGCAATTCGGTCACTCATCGTTAAGGCTTCTTCCTGATCGTGGGTTACGAAAATAAATGTGATTCCCACTCTTTTTTGCAGGCTTTTCAGCTCAACCTGCATTTGTTGCCTAAGTTTTAAGTCCAGGGCACCAAGAGGTTCATCCAACAATAATACTTTTGGGTTGTTGATCAATGCACGCGCCAAGGCTACGCGTTGCCGTTGCCCACCACTTAGCTGGCTTGGCTTTCGGCTTCCAACGCCCTGCAATTGGATCAGGTTGAGCATTTCTTCGACTTTGTTATCCCGTTCATGTCGGGGTACTTTCTTGATCATCAACCCATAGCCAATATTATCCGCAATGTTCATGTGCGGAAAAAGGGCGTAATCTTGGAACACTGTATTCACATCCCGTTCGTAGGGTGGGAGGTCTGATACATCTTGCCCGTATAGGTGGATCGATCCCGATGTTTGCCTGTCGAAGCCGGCAATCAGGCGAAGGCTGGTTGTTTTGCCGCTGCCGCTGGGGCCAAGCAAAGAAAAAAATTCACCATCGCGGATCTCGAGGTCGACCTGGTCAACTGCTTTGATCTCTCCAAAAGACCTGCTCACTTTTTCAAAGCTAACCGCGGTGATTCCGTTGGCCATATAGTCCCTTTCAATTAAGGCAGCCCACCCATTGAAAAAAGGGTGGGCTGCAACTTTCTAATGCGTTAGCTGCCGATGACAGCGATGTAGGAGTTGACCCATTCGCTGTACGGGATACAACCACCTTTGCCAGTGCTGCATTCAGCAGTGGGGGTGCGCCAGAACCAGATCTTTTCGAAGTCATTAAATCCGTTGGTCGCACAACCAGAATCACCTAACAGTTCGTTCCCTTGGCAGGCGGCCGGCACGGCGGGCACGCTGCCGAACCAGGCGGCCAGGTCACCCTGCAGTTTTGGGTTCAAGCTCCAATCCAGCCACATATACGCGCAATTGGGGTGCGGGGCATTCACATGGAGCATGGTGCTATCCGCCCAGCCGGTTGCGCCTTCAACTGGGATTGTGGATGCAACGGGTTGAGTAGCAAATTGAAGCATGTTGACCTGGAATGGCCAGGAACCCGAAGCCACATTTCCTTCATTGGTGAAATCATCGATCTGGACGAACGCGTCGTGCCAGTAGCGATTGACAAGTGTACGCTGGCCCTTGAGTAATTCAATGACTGCATCAAATTGCTCTTTGGTCAGGTCATACGGATTATCAATACCCAATTCAGGATTCTTGTGTTTGAGGTAGAGAGCGGCATCTGCAATAAAGATCGGCCCATCAAATGCCTGTACGCGACCCTTGTTGGACTGGCCATCGGGCAGGGTCATCTCTTCGAAGGTTACATCCCAACTGGTTGGGGCTTCCGCAAAGACCTCGGTGTTGTACATCAACACATTCGGCCCCCATTGGTAAGGGATACCGTAATGTTTGCCATCAACCGTATGCCAGGGTGAATTCTGCAAACGCTCATCGATCGTTTTCCAGGAAGGAATCAGGTCGATGTTCAGTTCCTGTACCTTGCCACCGGCGATAAGGCGGTTACTGGCATCGCCGCTGGCGGTAACCAGGTCAAAACCACCTTCATTCATCAAAGAAACCATCTCGTCGGATGTTGCAGCGGTTTTCACAGTGACTTTGCAGCTGGTGGTCTTTTCGAATTCAGTGACCCAATCGTAAGCCGGATCGGTCTCACCACGTTCAATGTAACCAGCCCAGGCAATGATTGCTACTTCACCTTCACCTTCGCCTATGGATTTCATTGGGGCGCCGGCTCCTCCTGCCGCGCCACCACAGGCACTTAGAACAATACTTAGTGCCATGATCAAAGCGGTAATACGAAATCTAATCATTATCTTCTCCTGTTTGTTCCAATAATTTTGCAACTCAGAAAACCAAAATAAGCGCCCTTATATACACCTCCTGATCGAGAAATTTACCTATAACCATAGGTGATAATACGATTATACAGAATGGGAAACACAGGTCAAATTTTATTTCCGATTCGGAAACAATCAACGGGAATCCTTTTCCGCAAGAGGCGTTGTAGAATAGAGCATAAAGACATCAACCCAAAAAAAGGAATAAACCTAATGTCCGAGAATTTGCCATCAAACCCAAGGGAATTGACCCTTACCCGAGTCATTCCGGTGAAAGCGCGGCATTTGTTCGATTGTTGGACAAAGCCAGAACTCATCACCAAGTGGTTCACCCCACCCCCTTTTACGGTGTCCCATGCAGAAACCGACCTTCGACCTGGCGGTAGCACGCTGATCGTTATGAGATCGCCCGAGGGAGTGGAGATCCCGAACAGGGGCGTTTACCTGGAAGTTGTACCTAACCAGAAATTGGTTTTTACGGATGCTTATACCGAAGCATGGATCCCCAGTGAAAAGCCATTTATGACCGCTACCATCGAGTTTTTAGATCAAGGGGATGGGACAACCTTATATAAGGCGACCGTAGTACATTGGACGGTTGAGGATAAAGAAGAGCATGAACGGATGGGATTCCACGCCGGCTGGGGGATAGCCACAGACCAATTGGCCGCGTTGGCAGCCTGCCTGGGTTGAGAGAAAAAGCGAGGGTGTTTAGGGGAGTTCTTCTGGCGGGGGGATCAGGCCAACACGCATGGCATAGATTACTGCCTGGGTTCGGCTGCTTACTTTGAGTTTGGCCAAAATTCGGCTTACATGTGAGTGCACGGTAGCATGGCCAACAACCATCATTCGGGCGATCTCCTGATTAGAGTGGCCCTCAGCCATCAATTTGAGCACATCCAGTTCTCGTTCTGTCAGGCTTTTTATCAAAGTGTCGGTATCTTCTGCCGCTTGCACTTGCTTGAGAATGTACCCAATAACCGACGGGTGCAAACATGCTTCTCCCCTGGCAACTTGGTTGATAGCGCTCAGCAGCTCGCTTTCGGATGAGTCTTTGAGGATGTACCCAATTGCGCCGGCGTTGATGGCTGGGGTGACCTTGTCTTGGCTGCTAAGGCCAGAGAAGATCAGGATATTGATGTCAGGGGCGGCTTTTTTAATGCGTTGGGTAGCTTCAATGCCATCCATCCCAGGCATGGATACGTTCATTAGGACAACTTTGGGATGAAGTTGCAAAGCAAGTTCAACCGCCGATTGGCCATTGCTTGCAACGCCAACCACATCGATCTCGGTATGCGCTTGCAGCATGGCCACCAAACCGCTTAGCACAACCGGATAATCATCAACGATCAGGATACGGATCTTTTCATCAACCATTTAAATAATGCCTGTGTGGCAAATTTTACCCCAGTTCCCAACATTGATATTTTTTGGTCAATCTTGTGCCAAATATTGGGATCTCGAGATGGCGAATAGGATGTCTGGGTGGGTATAGCCGGGAAGCATCACTTCTCGTTCCAAGCTCATACCCAGTTTTTCGGCTACCCTGATGGAACGCCAGTTGTTCGGATCGATCAGGCATACCAGTTTTTCAATTTTTGTTTCGGTAAAAGTTTTTCGCAAGATCGCAGTGGCCGCTTCGGTAGCGTAACCTTGGCCCCAATAATGTTGTCCAAGCCGAAACCCGACCTCGAATTGCCCCCCGGGGCTGATCGACGGGTAATAGGATAGACCACAAAAGCCGATCGGAATTGGATCGGGAATGATCGTTACTGCCAATACACCAAGCCCTATGGGATACTGGGTCCTTATGACAGTCTTGATCCACTCTCTGATCCACGCGAGATCCCTGACGCCATCTCCAAATTGCATCACTGCCGGATCGCCAAAAACCACTTGGAGTGGTTCGGCATCCTCAAGGACAAGGGGCCGCAATAACAGCCGAGGGGTTTGCAAGACCGCCAATTTAACTTTCGTTAGTGCTCGCCAGAGCCCTTGCCATAGGCGGAAAACGCGATCAACATACTGCCTACAATAGCGATTGCGCCAGCACTATAGAGAAGGTGCTGGCCGCTCACTTCCTCACTAAAAAGGATCTCGATAAACCTGATTCCGAGGACCAACACCATAATGCTGCTCAGTTTTGTTTTTAGTTCGGACAAGGATTTGGCCGTTAGGTTGTCTAATACGTCCAATTCGCCGATGGTCATGCGGTAAATGCTGGCTGCCAGCAAATACAAAACGAACGCGATCAAAAAACCGTCCACGACCTTTACCAAATAGACGATGATCTTCTCGGAGCGGCCAACTGTGCTGATGATCTCTGCCCAAGTATCATACGATTTTAAAGTTGCCCATGCCAACGCAAAAAAATGGGTGACCAACAAACCAAATACAGCAATTAACATCAGGTACTTGCTTTTTACTAAGATCGTTTTCATGCTTACCTCCTCATCAGGTTATGGGATGCGTTTGTAGGGGGTGAAACCATTGGTTGATTGGTTAACCCGGTGAAGCACAAAGGTGCTTTGGCGGGAAACCTTGGCCAGGATCGGACCTGAATGGATCTGGATAGATGGTTGGTTGCCAAATTGACGAAATTTTGTGAATTCATCAATCTTGAATCAGGAACGACGGCCAATTCCACGATATCCTTGTTGCTGGGATCGCATAATGCCAATTTATCTCGCCGATTTTTTTCGGTGTTATCCATGCGTTATTCAATGACCCTAACATCTGGAAAATAGATCGTTGGAAAAGAAAAGTTCATCTGGGCAAATTTCCAATACCCTGCCTGGCATACCATTACCGCGGTAAACCTCAGCACCCAAATAAAATTCTCTCCGCGATTTAATTCATAAATTGTGTTGGTACCGCCACGCAGAATGTAATGTAGCTTTTGTTCCGCCGGCAGGGTTGACTGGTCCATGTAATCGCGAATGAAATCCAGGTAAGACTGGAAATTGTCCTTGCCGATCGTCTTGCTCACAGTGGCGGTTGCTGCCATCCATGCGATATCACCATTCTGGTGAATATTTGCAGTATCGAGGTCTAACCGCAGGTCTCCCCAACTTTCCCAGTCACCTTCAACAAGCTCTCGTGCGCCGTCTCTGTTAGTGTACCACTCATCAACTCCGGGTTTTTGTCCGTTCGTGCCAATCACTTCGGCATCCTCGGTGAACAATTCCATGAAGGCTTCTACTTTTGTTACATCCCGTTGCGTATAACCAAGCTGAAATGCCTGAATTAATTCTTGCGGGGTTGAGTTATTCATCCGGTAACCTCTTGACTGTATAAGATGGTGATAATTGTAAAGGAAAGTATCAATTTTATTCAACGACGGCAAGGGCTATAAAGGAGGCAATACTTCTCTGAGAAGGAATAACGCTTAAAGTACCGCTTAGCCACATGGTAGGAGGTTTAAATAGGAAAAAACCCCGGTTCCTGCCAACCTTGGAACCAGCAAACAGTTGATGGGATGGAATAAACGTGACCCCGGCTATTTTATATGTAGTGGATTACCGCCGGCTAAGCGGCAGCAAAACTGGCGGGGTTGTGCAACAACTGTTTAATGCGATTGATCCGCCGTTCAATATCTTTTTTGGTTAGGATCTCGCTGGCGATCTTTTCGATGCCATACATCACGGTTGTGTGATCCCGGCCGCCTAATACTTCACCGATCTGGGGCAGGGAGGAATTGGTCTCGTGGCGCAGCAGGTACATGGCTACTTGCCTTGGTTCGGCGATTTGCTTGGTTCGGCTTTTGCTGGTGAGCGCTTCGACGGTAGTTTGCCATTCGTTGGCCACTATGGCAATTAACTTGTCGGCAGATATATGCTGGGTTTGGGGTAACAGGTCCACCAAGGCCATTTCAGCCAACTGGATAGAATATGGGACACCGGATAACTCTGCAAAGGCGATCACACGGTTTAATGCACCCTCGAGTTCACGGATATTGGATTGGACCCTGCGGGCGATCATGTCTAGTATCTCTGTAGGAACGTGTTTGCCCATTTTTTCTGCCTTGTACCGCAAAATGGCATGGCGAGTTTCAAGATCGGGAGCTTGGATATCGGCCAGCAAACCCCATTCGAATCGGGAACGCAAACGCTCTTCCAGGGTGACCATCGACTTTGGCAGCCGGTCTGAGGTAATTACGATCTGTTTGCCCTGCCCATGAAGGGCATTGAATGTGTGGAAAAACTCTTCCTGCGTGCCTTCCTTGCCGGCAATAAATTGGATGTCATCCAACAACAAGACATCGGCTGAACGATATTTGTTACGGAAGGCTTGGGTAGTATGCTGCCTGATCGATTGGATCAAATCGTTGGTAAATTCTTCTGAGGATACGTAAAGCACCTTTTTACCACGCGCAATGCAAGCGTTGCCAATGGCGTGCAACAAATGTGTTTTCCCTAAACCTACCCCACTATAAATAAAAAGCGGGTTATAGGCGCCTGCAGGGTTTTCGGTCACCGCTTGGGCGGCGGCATGCGCCAGGCGATTATTGGCGCCTACAATAAACGTGCCAAAAGTATAACGGGGGTTGAAGGTTGAATTGTGGGGTTGGGCCGTGCCTGGCAGATCTGCTACCTGAACATCTTGCTGGTTTGACGAAGCTGTTTCATCAGCTTCATCGGCAAGGGAATGTTCAACCACAAATTCGACGATCACATGGCGATTCATAATTCCGGACAATAACCGAACCACAGTGCTGGAAAGGCGGCTTTCCAGCCAATCGCGCGCGTAGGCGTTTTGTACACTAATTGTCATCTTGCCGTCATCGTAGCTTAAGGCTCGGGTATCTTTAACCCAGGTATTATAGGACGCACGGGACATGTCCATCTGCAACTGTCCTTTAACCGACTTCCATGCTTGTTCAGCGTCCATTAATGCTCCAATGCTTCAAAAATCAATAAATTAGGTGAGTTGACCAAGCCGCTGGCCTGTTTTTGCCAGCGGAGTTGTCTTACAGTTCAATTGTTATTATTTTTTGGATAATAGGATGTGTGCACCCACACCCTTTAAGACTATCAACGCGTTCATTTTAGCAAGGAACGGTTTAAACTTCCACACCGAAACCCTACGGAAGCATTAAAAGATTATTTTTTTTAAACCAGGCCATTGAAGAGGTAGTTACTGCAGATAACATTTGGTTTAACGAAACCATAGAACATTCGTTGCCGAAATCACTTCGAATTGAGACAATGCTACCCCCCATATATGGGGGGTAATCGCCAAACAATTGCCTTATCGCGTATATATGTTAAAAAATATTTTTGTAAAACATTGTTTTATTTTCGCTGTGAAACATCAAAAATGCAGATTCGCCACTAACCCCAAAATCCGATTAATAACAAAGCAGCAAAGATGGCGAAAGATCCTGCCAACCTCCTTCTACCCAGCTGTTCTTTGAGGAAAAACCACCCCGCAAAAGCGCCAAAAACGACGCTGATCTCCCTTACTGAACCTGAGTAACCAACCACAGAGGTTTGGTAAGCAAAAAGGGCTAACAAATAGGCTGCCACAGAGAATACACCAACGATGCTGATTTTGAAGGGTTGTGAGGTAATAACAGACAACCATCTTTGATGGCCATAATGGGTGTACACCACAGGAAAACTAAAAACTGGCAAGGCAAAAAACAAGAGGATGCCGTACCCTAACACGTCTGTTTGCTTAACCGCATAGCCATCAATGGCAGTGTAAACGGAGATGAGCAACCCAACTGCCAAGGCTACCAATACCCCCGCGGGTTTTGAGGCAGAGTTGCTTGTGGCTTTGGCGCCTGATGTGATGAGGGCCAAACCGAGGATCAAGATACCGACCCCTATACTGCCAACAAGGGTCAATTCTTCCCCAAGGAAGAAGTGGGACCAAACCAACAGAAACAAAGGCGCAGAACCGCGCGCAAATGGATACACCACTGAAAAATCACCGATGGAATATGCCAAGCCAAGCATGCTGTAATACAAGATCTCCACCACAACACTGGCAAGGAACCACGGCCAAATAGCGGGGTTTGGCAGGCCGCTAAAAAACAGCAAGGGCAGGAAAACCGAAGACCCAATCAGGATCGCCCACCAAATTGCCAAAAAACGATCCTGGATATTCTTGAGTAAAAAATTCCAGGATGTGTGAAGAATGGCGGAAATCACCAAAAGCCCAAAGGAAAGGGCTGTCATTCGGGCAGCCTGCGTGGCACCCAAATAAGTAGCGAGGTTCCCGCTCCGGCCGAAGATGTGATCTCGATCTCTCCGCCGACCTGTTTGGCGCGGGTGTGCATGTTCGAAAGCCCATGCCCAAGCGATTGGCTCATTTTATCGACATCAAAGCCAACCCCGTTGTCTGTGATCTCCAGCATGACACGCCCGGGGGTTGTCCAAATAGAAACAGAGACTTTTTTCGCTCGCGCATGTTTGGCGATATTTGCCAGTGCTTCCTGGCATATCAAAAACAGGGTAAGCGATATTTTTTGGGGAAGGTGGGTAAGATCTTTTGGTTGGCCTGTGAGGATGGCTTCAGAGAGGGTGTTTACCTTGAATTCAGTGACCAACCGTTTGATCCCCTCCAACAAGTTCTCATCACCCAGTTCGCGTGGTTTTAGGTCCAAAATATAACTGCGAATGTCCCTTATGGTTCGGTTGAGGCCGTTGATGGCTGCCTGAATTTGACTGGCTGAGTGTTCTGGATCGGACCGGATATCCAGCCTTGCGTGTTCCAGCATCAAGCCCACTCCGTAAATCTCTTGTATGATGCCATCGTGAAGGTCCATGCCAATACGATCGCGTTCTTCCAATATTGCCAATCGGCGTGCATTGTTCTGAAGGCGGGTATTTTCCAGGGTAATGCCGGCCCAGTTGCAAATGGAGCTGATGATCTTAAGATCACGGTCGTTGATCTGGGTTCTGCTTTGGGTGAATGTGGCCAAAACGCCTATGACCTTACCCCTGGAAGTAAGTGGGAAAGCCGCCATTTGGCGGAATCCGGCAGCCAGGATCGCTGATCGTAAGAATCGCTGATCACTGGAAAGGTCTGGGCTGATGACCGGTTTACCGATTTTTGCTACATGGCCAATGATCCCCTCACCAACCGCAAATTTATTGCGGGTCCAAAAAACTTCGGCTGCTGCCCCGCGGTGCATGGCCAGCTCCAAAGTGGTACCGTCGTCATCAAGCAAAAATATCTCGCCAGCTTCTACGTTGAGGTGGCTTATAACCAGGGCCAATGTGTTTTGCAAGACCTCATCCGATTCAATGGAAGTAGTTAAAGACTCTCCAATGTTGTTCAGCAACGCCAGATCTTGGGTCTGGCGGGTTAACATCATATCCTTCTTATGAAGCTCTTCAACGTAGGTGGCATTTTTTATTGCCGTAGCAGCGTAACTGGCAAGCAATTGGATGGTTTGTTCATCCTCTGCCGTAAACGAAGTGCCATCCATCTTGTTGGTTAGGTAAAGCTGCCCTACGGGTTTATCTGCAACCAAGATCGGCACCCCGAGAAAGGAGTCCATGGATGGGTGGTGTTCGGGAAACCCAACACTCCGTTGGTCTTGCTGTATGTGCGATACCCGTATTGGGGCTTTGGAATTAAAGGTCTCGCGAAGCAACCCCAAACCCATTGGATTATGGGAGATCCTTGCAATTTGGTCGTCGGAGAACCCTACGACGATGAATTTCTCGATCTTGCCATTATCGTCGGTAGTTGCCAAGGCAGAAAATTGGGCGTTGGCTTGTTGGCAAGCAACTGCCGCGATCCGTTCGAGGAGGGAATCTATCGATACATCTGCCACCAACTCGAGGCTGGCTTTATGTAAGGCGATCAATTTGTCATCGAACAATTGGTTCGTACTGGTCATTGTACGGCTCCTGAGAAATTATTCTAACGCAGCAGGGATGATTGTCAAGTTGATAGGTTTTGCAAGAAGCCCTGGCTACAATTAGATAAAACAACCAACAGGATGAAAATGGCAAATTCACGTATTGCGGGATTTTTTAAATTACCCAAAGAACAAAAACTCGCGGCCTTACAACAACAAACCGACCTAAACCAGCAGGATATGCTCGCTTGGGATAATGGCGGGCTGACCTACGAGAATGCCGACCACATGATCGAAAATGTGATCGGCCTACACAGCCTGCCAGTGGGTATTGGGCTTAATTTTCAGGTCAATGGCCGAGACGTGCTGGTTCCGATGGTTTTGGAAGAACCGAGTGTGGTGGCTGGGGCGTCCTTTATGGCAAAACTTGCCCGGTCTACGGGTGGTTTCACCGCAAAAAGCACCCCACCAGAAATGATCGGCCAAATTCAGGTATTAAACATCGCCGATATGGAACAGGCGATCACGAATGTTAACTTGCGCAAATCGCAATTGATCGAAATGGCCGATGGGATCGACCCCATCCTGAAAAAATTTGGTGGTGGCGCAAGAGATTTGATCATACGCCGGTTCGATCAATCACCGGTGGGTCCCTTTTTGGTATTGCACCTGATCTACGACGTGCGCGACGCGATGGGAGCCAACGCGGTGAATACAGCCTGCGAAAAATTAGCCCCAGAAATTGAGCAGGCTACCGGCGGGAAGGTTCATCTAAAGATCCTAAGCAACCTGGCAGATCGACGGGTAACAACCGCCTCTTGCAGGATCCCGGCAAGTGAATTGGCATTTGATGGGTATAGCGGTGAAGAGGTGCGTGATGGCATTATTGCCGCATATGCCTTTGCGGCTGTAGACCCATACCGCGCGGCCACCCACAACAAGGGGATCATGAATGGGATCGACGCGGTTGTGATGGCAACCGGTAATGATTGGCGGGCGATTGAAGCAGGCGCTCATGCATTTGCCGCGCGAAACGGCAGCTATACCAGCCTGAGCAAATGGTGGAAGAATGATGCTGGCGACCTGATGGGAGAGTTGGAGATCCCAATGGCAGTAGGGACGATTGGCGGGGCAACCAAAGTGCACCCCGCAGCCAAGGCTGCCATCAAATTGATGGGAGTAAGAACGGCAACAGAATTGGCAGAGGTGATCGTTTCGGTTGGCTTGGCCCAAAATTTGGCAGCCATCCGCGCTTTGGCGACCGAGGGTATTCAAAAAGGACATATGGGTTTGCACGCCCGGCAGGTGGCCATTGCGGCTGGCGCAAATAGTGACGAAGTAGATGTGATCTCTGCCCGCATGGTGGAACAAAAAGCCATTCGGGTAGATCTGGCTGAAAAACTTATTTGGGAGCTCAGAAACCTGGGCGCCAAGGAATAGAGGACAGATGAGCGAACAACAACTGCACATGACCCCCGATAAACCCGTTGGAATCATTGGGTATGGTTCTTATGTGCCCCGATATCGGCTGGCGGCAAAAGAAGTAGCCAGGGTTTGGACGGGTGGCAAGGGCGGATTGCCGATCAAAGAAAAATCTGTGCCGGGCTTGGACGAAGATGTAGTAACTATGTCGATCGAGGCAGCCCGTAATGCTTTGGCAAGGGCGTGCATTTCTCCGCAAGACATTCGCGCGGTTTGGGTAGGCTCAGAATCGCACCCTTACGCGGTGAAACCAACATCTACCCTGGTCGCCGAGGCGATCGGCGCGGTGCCACACACGCAGGCGGCCGATTGGGAATTTGCGTGCAAGGCTGGCACAGAGGCATTCGTGGCGGCGATGGGCTTGGTCGGCAGTGGCATGGGCAAATATGCTTTGGCCATTGGTATGGATACCGCCCAAGGGAAACCGGGCGACGCGCTGGAATACACCGCCGGAGCGGGTGGCGCTGCTTATATTGTTGGACCGGCTGAGGATTCTTTGGCCAGGGTCAACGCTACATACTCCTTTGTGACCGACACCCCTGATTTTTGGCGACGGGAATACCAAAAGTACCCGGAACACGGAATGCGCTTTACCGGCGAACCTGCCTACTTTAAGCATATCAGCGAGGCAGCGACCACTTTGATGCATTCTATTGGCACTACTGCCAAAGATTATAAATGGGCGGTTTTCCATCAACCGAACACCAAGTTCCCGCAAAAAGTAGCCGGCCAACTTGGCTTTAGCCTTGAACAGATCCAACCCGGATTACTGGTGCCGGTGATCGGCAATACGTATGCTGGCGCGGCGATGATCGGGCTGACGGGTGTGTTGGATATTGCCGAGCCGGGTGACCGGATTCTGATGGTTTCTTTTGGGTCCGGTGCCGGGTCCGACGCATTTGATATTGAAGTAACAGACAAGATCAGTGAGCGCAGAAATTTGGCCAAAAAAACAGGCGAATATATTGCCCGCCGAACTGAGATCGATTACGCAACCTATGTTCGCTACCGCGGCAAGTTGGCAATGAAATGATCGGCAAAGTGAATTGATTATGGAAGAGATCCTGATCACAGGTGTTGGGCAGATACCCGCGGGGGAACATTGGGATAGTTCCCTGCGGGAGATGGGCGCGAAGGCTGTTCGCTTGGCATTGCAAAACGCCGGCAACCCTGAACCACAAGCGCTGTTTGTTGGCAACATGCTTTCAATGAATATATCCAACCAGGCACACCTGGCAACCCTGATCGCTGACCGGGCAGACCTGGTGGGCATAGAGGCGGCAACAGTAGAGGCGGGCGGAGCTTCTGGCGGGGCTGCGATTAGGCAAGCAGTTTTGGCGGTTAAAAGCGGCTTGGTCGATTGCGCCATTGCGCTGGGTGTGGAGAAGTTCACCGATAAAGCCGGCGGCGAGTTGGAATCTGCTTTGGCTACCAATATGGATGGTGATTTTGAGGCAATGCAAGGTCTGACGACTACCAGCCAGGCGGCCATGCTTATGCAAAGGTACCTGATGCAATACAAGGCGGAAAGGAGCGCTTTCGCCGGGTTTGCGCTCAACGCGCACAAAAACGGGGCAGGGAACCCGAACGCAATGTTCCAAAAAGCGATCAAGGCAGATACCTACCTCAAGGCTGAAATGGTGAGCGAGCCATTGAATATGTTTGATATTGCCCCCTTTGTGGATGGGGCAGCGGCCATAGTACTTACCCGTTCCTCCCTTTATAAAGGCTCCGCTCAACCAGTTAAAGTGAGCGCCAGCGCGCTATCCACCGATACCCTGTCCTTGCACGACCGCGTCGATGTTCTGGAATTCCGTTCGGTGGCGAGGTGTGCCCAGAAAGCGTTTGACCAGGCAGGCTTACGGCCCGGACAGATCAATTTGTTTGAGTATGATGACCAATTTGGCATATTTGCAGCATTGGCTTTGGAGGCTACCGGTTTTTGCGAACGCGGACAAGCCTGGAAAATGGCGCTTGAGGATGAGATCGGTGTTGGTGGAAGGTTACCTTGTGCTACTTTTGGCGGCAACAAGGCACGTGGTTTTGCTGGCGGCGCAACCGGTATCTATCAGGCGGTAGAGGCAGTACTTCAATTGAGGGGTGATGCCAAAGCCAACCAGGTGCCAGGCGCGACTCACGCGATGATCCAAGGGATTGGTGGCCCTGGCTCCACTTGTGTTAGCCACATTCTCTCAAAAATGGAAAGTTGATAGGTCCTGATAGGTTCGAGGCATAGAATAGTGCTTAAGTACTATTTATTGAGGAGTAATCAAAATGGAAATTGCGCGACATTGGCGTTTGAAGCAACAACGATACGGTTTGGTAGGTGAGGTTTGCCCTCATTGTGACCACAAGATCTTCCCGCCAAGGGATGTTTGCCCTAACTGCGGCGATGAAGCCAAAGAGCCGTTTAACTTTTCTGGCCAAGGGGAAGTATTCTCATTTACAACCATTTACGAGGCGCCGGCAGGTTTTGAGGCGAATGCCCCTTACACGGTGGCGTTGGTAAAACTGGATGAAGGCCCGATGGTCACCGCTCAACTTACCGACCTGGGTGAACAACCAGTAGAGATCGGCATGCCGGTTGAGATGGTAACCCGCAAAATGCGCAACGATGGTGATGAACGCGGGGTGATCTTGTACGGGTATAAATTCCGGCCAGTACTTGCCGGTCTGCGGTAAATTCAAATTAGCTGCGTCATCAAGCGCTCTCCATTTTCGGAGGGCGCTTTTTTTTTACAAGGAAAATATTCATCTAACTGACTGCGCACGGTGTTTGGGCCGCGGTTATGCACGGTTGTGTAGATCATAGTGGTTTTGACATCCTTGTGACCGAGAAGTTCTTGAACGGTGCGGATATCATAGCCCGCTTCAAGCAGGTGGGTAGCAAAGCAGTGCCGGAAGGTATGACAGCCAACTTTTTTAGGAATACCCGCTTTCTTCACCGCCGCCTTGACGGCTTTTTGCAGCCCGGCTTCACTCACATGAAAACGACGAATAATGCCATCCTGTTCATCCGTTGATAACGAATGAGAAGAAAAAACATACTGCCAGGTCCATTCCCGATTGGCGTTGGGGTATTTCTCAACCAGTGCAAATAGTAGATAAACGACACCATATGCTTTGGACAGATCCTCTGCGTGAGTCCTTCTTAATTGAGTCAAATGACCTTTTATTGGCTCCACCAGGCTGGCGGGCAGAAGTGGATAACGGTCGTGCGCGCCTTTGGCATCACGCACGGCAATCTGGCGATACTCAAAATCCAAATCTTTCACACGTAAACGGATACACTCCATCAGACGCATGCCGAGTCGACTGAACCAAGCTCCTGGCTTAGGACATTGCGGTACAGGAAAGGCAACGCGCTAAGTGCCTGGTTTTGTGTAGTAGCCGAAATATGCTTATCTAAAGCCAGGTGGGTTAGTAGGAATGCCTGAACTTCACCGTTACCCATTTCTTTGGGATGGCGTTTATTATGGAAGAGGATATTTTTTTTTGATCCAGTAAACGTAAGCTTGTTCGGTATTGCGGGCGAAATGTTTGACTCGGATGGATTCACGCACTTTGTCCAGGAGTTTTTTTGGGGCAGCTTTCCATGTTTTATGCTCCAAGGATTTACTTAAAAAATCAAAGGATTATATAATAATTTTCAGCGCACTTTGATTGGGTAGGTTAATTCTGTATAAAACAACTAAACGGACATATATTCGGATATTTTCTGTGGATATATTGTTAGGTTGCCTTAATCGAAAAATTACATATCGAATATGATGACGAAAAATTTGAAAGATGGGCGCTTGACGACACTTTGTTGATAGGTGTTACCTTTGACCTATCGCAGCCACTTTATCTAATTGATAGCGATTATGATACTTTGGTAAAACCGGCTACAGAATCTGCTTATGTAATAACTGCGTGCATCTCTAGCGAAAGTACAGTTCAATCAGGAGCAAAATTGAGAGGAAAAATGAACCCTGACGCAATTCATGAGATCCCCGATGATTTGAAAGCATTAATCGGCCAAGTTTTGGTTGTCAACCAGTATGACCTGACTACACTTACTGCCATTTGGACGCACGCAGTGACCCTGCAGGGCGCAAAAGGTGTGCTGGCAATTGCGCAATTTGGGGCAGAGCAATCTATTGCGGTGATAAACATTCCAATCGTGGTTATGCCTGTGTATGGGAAAATCATAAATTTGGGTGAGGTCATGCAGTTATTAACGGTCATTTCAGAAATTCCTTCGGCCCAGTATGCTTTCAAAGACAATATCTTGTTTTTTACGCTTTGCTTGCCTTTGCACTCGTTTTATCGAGAAAATTTGCAGGCTGTTTTCGATTCATTGTTGAGCGGAGTTGAAACAGTGCGTGCGAACCTTTTGGCTGCCATTCGTCATTTTTATGAGATTAAGCCGCCGGAAGAATTGACATATCCAGAACCTGTTTTACCAAACATAAAAATGACGCCGAAAGAAATGCAAGTGGTTTATGGCGTTTTGACCAAGTGCAATCAGCAGATTCAAGCAATTTACACATTCTTGATGGAAAAATGGGCTAAGGCGGGCTATCTGGTGACGACAACAGCTCACTCGATTGTGCTGGACAGTCCTTATGGAAATCGGACTACTCGGCTGGCTATGCTTATGCCTGGTTTGAGCGCAGGACTTGCAGCACTCCAACCGGCTGTAACTGCGCATCCGCCAACTATCATCCTTTTCTGGGAGTCGTTACGAAAACGCCAAGGGTTCAGCCCCGAGAACATTGATGTTTATCAGAGTGTAGTTAAGAAAATCTCGGCTTTACATATTACGGAGTCATCTGCGCACATTGAAATGGGTAATTCGTTTGATATGAAATCTGCCCAAGCGCTTCTCAAAGCCATGAAAACCCTGGCCCAAAGTGTGCGTTCCGATGAAGTTGAAGCGCCAGCCACCTCAGGACTAGTGACTCCCGATAACATCCAACTTACTTTGGCGGCCTGTCCGGAAAATGTTCAAGCCATTTATAAAATATTGGTGGATGGCTGGAAGACGG
>SXKT01000046.1 GCA_005778035.1 Chloroflexota bacterium | reverse complement strand
ACTCGTCCATTTCACCAAAGCGCTGGCCACCAAATTGGGCCTTGCCACCAAGGGGTTGCTGGGTGACCAAGCTGTATGGGCCGGTAGAACGGGCATGAACCTTGTCTTCCACCAAGTGGTGCAATTTGAGAACGCTCATAACGCCCACAGTCACTGGCTGGTCAAACGCGTCGCCGGTTTTGCCATCTCGCAGGGTTTGCTTTCCAAGCGTCGGCACTGGCGAATGCGTTTCGGTCATGAAATTATGAGCACCTTCTTTGATCTGCTCGATGCTCATGGCTCCGGTATCCACACCATTCTTTTCGAGCCACAGTTTGTAGCAGGCATTCATGGCATTAAAATCTCGGGCAGCTCGCTCATCCACATTGGGGATCTCAAAAGCGAGGATGCTATTCGGATCAAATCCCTTCTCGGTCAACCACTCAACCACAGTAGCTCGTCGGGCATAAGCAGTATCGATAGCCAATTTATAGACATCGTACCCCTTATTACCCAACCACTCTTCCAAGTACAGGTTGCGTACTTCGGCATCATCGCGAATCGAAGCGGGATCGTATTCCTGGGCGCTGAGCCATTCCCAGGCTTTTTCAGCGGTCGCATTCCAGGCTTCATCATAAAGCCAAGCCCTCGCGAGTTCAGCCTCGATCTCTTCTTCCTTGGCGCCGTCAAACACCGGTGTAACAGCTCGGTAACCAAGCCGCTTGGCAGCCCAGCCCAAATGAACCTCCAAAACCTGGCCAATATTCATACGGCCGGGAACACCCAACGGGTTGAGGATCAGATCAACGGGGGTACCATCTTCAAGGTAAGGCATGTCCTCTACCGGAACAACCTTGGAGATCACGCCCTTGTTACCGTGACGGCCGGCCATTTTATCGCCAGCGGTGATCTTGCGGCGTTGCGCAACCGATACTTTTACAAGTTTTTCGACGCCGGGTTGCAAATCTGGGTTTTCGGCCCGGTCGGTGGCTTTGGCGTATACCACTTTGCCACGCTCGCCATGCGGCATTCGCAAAGAAGTGTCCTTGACATCACGTGATTTTTCGCCGAAGATGGCGCGCAATAGGCGCTCTTCAGGGGTCAACTCTTTCTCACCTTTGGGGGTGATCTTGCCGACCAAGATATCGCCAGGGCCAACTTCAGCGCCAAGGCGAATGATGCCGTCTTCGTCCAAGTCCTTTACGGATTCTTCACCGACATTTGGAATGTCTCGGGTGATCTCTTCCGGCCCCAACTTGGTGTCTCGCACTTCTACTTCATACTTTTCAATATGAACCGAAGTAAAGCGATCTTCTTGCACCAGCTTTTCGCTGATCAGGATGGCATCTTCAAAGTTGCCACCTTCCCAGCTTAAGAAAGCAACGACCACATTCTGGCCGAGGGCAAGTTTGCCATCTTCGGTGGATGAGCTATCGGCAATGATGGTACCTTCATGTACGATCTGGCCCTTTTCTACAGATGGCCTTTGGTCAATACAGGTGGATTGGTTGGAACGTTGGTACTTGCGCAACGGGTAAACCTTCTCCAAACCGGTGCCAGTCTCTTTGATGACGATCTCGCGCCCGGTAACAGATATAACCTCGCCCTCTACATCTGCTACAACAACCTGGCCAGAGTCAATGGCGGCATATTTTTCCATTCCGGTGGATACGGTAGGTACTTCAGGCCGAAGCAGCGGTACAGCTTGCGCCATCATGTTGGAACCCATCAACGCGCGATTGGCGTCATCATGCTCTAGGAATGGGATCAACGAAGCGCTGATGCCGACTACTTGATGAGGTGCTACATCCATAAAATCCAGTTGTTCCTGAGTGCTATAAATGAAACTGCTATGGTAGCGGCAACTAATTCGGGGATCAACAAATTCATTAAACTGATTCAGGGTTGCGTTCGCCTGCGCAATGTGGAATTTGTCTTCTGCATCTGCTGAGAGATAATGCGGTTCTTCTGAGACATACGCCTTGATCAGGATCTCGCGGTCCAGGCCGGCCAATTGATTGGCAATTACATCGGTGATCCTGTCGCCAGCCTTGGCAATGGTCTCGCCGTTGGCAACTACATCTTCTCGTAACATGCGGCCGACCAAATTTGGGTCGCCGGCTTTGTGAGACTTAAACACCCGACGGTAGGGTGTTTCAATAAACCCATACTCATTTACCCTTGCAAATGTACCCAAGCGGCCGATAAGACCAATGTTAGGGCCTTCAGGGGTTTCAATTGGGCAGATGCGGCCGTAATGGGAGTGGTGGACATCGCGGACATCAAAACCTGCGCGCTCACGTCGCAAGCCGCCCGGGCCCAAGGCAGAAAGTGTTCGCTTATGGCGAAGTTCTGCCAGCGGGTTCGTTTGGTCCATAAATTGTGATAACTGGCTGGATCCATAGAATTCCCGCAGAGCCGCAACCACTGGTCGAATATTGACCAGGTTTTGTGGCGAAAGATTATCCTGCTCGCGGATGGACATCCTTTCCTTGATCACACGTTCCATTCGGCGTAAACCGATGCGCAGTTTATTTTGGATCAACTCGCCAACGGTTTTTACCCGGCGATTGCCCAAGTGGTCAATATCATCGGCATGTTCCACATTATTGTTGATCAAGATCATCCGGCGCACCAAGCGAACTACATCCGACTTGGTAATAGTACGGTGCGGAATTGGAACATCGAGATCCAATTTTTGATTGAGTTTATAGCGGCCAACGCGCTCCAAGTCATAATGGCGTTGGTCAAACAGTTGTTCCTCCATGAACATGCGGGCATTCTCAATGGTGGCAGGGTCGCCTGGGCGCATTTTCTTAAAGAATTCGATCATTGCCGCTTCAGCGATGCTTAAACCACCTGAAAGATCCCATTCCGGTTCATATTTTAGCGTGTTGGCAATATAAAGGCGTTCTGTATTGGTATCCTGGTTTTCGAACAGGGACATGATCTCGGCATCAGTACCATCCTTCAACTCGTTGCTGCCACTGCCGTCATCGATGGCAGCCAAAGCACGCAAAAAGACAGTGATCGGCACAGTGCGCTTGCGGTTAAATTTCAGGATGATGTAATCATTCTTGCGGGTCTCAAACTCCATCCAGGCGCCACGGTCAGGTATCAGTTTTGCCATCGCCTGATTGCGGCCGGTGGATCGGTCTGTAGTGGCTTCAAAGTAGACGCCTGGGCTGCGGATTAACTGACTAACAACCACACGTTCGGTACCGTTGATGATGAAAGTGCCCTTGGGGGTCATTTCAGGGAAGTCGGCCAAGAAAATATCCTGAGTGATCGGTTCTGGCACGTCCGGGCCGGCAAGCAACACCTTTACCCACAACGCACTGGCAAATGTAGAATCATTTTCAATACATTTGTCAATCGACTCCTTGGGGTCAACAAACCAATACTTCAAACCCCACTGTTCCGATTCCGAGCTTCGGCTCGGAAAATACAACTTCATTCCTTTGTTGTAAGATTCGATCGGCGAAACTTCGTGGAATAGCTCTCCCATCCCATCCCTTTTCAACCGCTCAAACGAATCCAGCTGAACTTCAATGAGGTTGGGCAAACCCAAACTCACATTCATACGGGCGTAATTCTTTTCAGTTTTTACAGACGCCATTCTCGCTCCTTGTCAGGATTTATTTACACAAACACAAAAACCATCATGCTACGCTGCATGACGGCGAAATATTATTGTAAACCCTGGGTTCACATTTTGCAATGCCTATTTTCACTTTTTCGGGGGATTTTACCCTTACCCAACAACTGGGTCGAACATTTTCCTTAGCATTGGCCAATATGTTTCAGGCGATTTCGCCAAGGAGTCCAGAATGATCCCATCCATGATCGGTTTTCCGATCTCCGCCAGGAATACGGTCTGCGCCACACCCATTAGTTGTTGGTAAATGGCTGATGCTTGTTCGGGGTCTTCAATAAATAATTGGTCATTGATGTCTCTGGCATTTGCCGAAATCATCCAATTATTGGCCTCAGCTTTAAAATTGAAGGATCGCATCACTTTGTTGAGCAATACCCTGCCTTTAAATTGTTCAAGTAATGAGAAAAAGCGCAGAACCACTGTCGCGAAAAATTGTGATTGAATATATCCCACCCAGGCGTCATTGGGTTCGCAGCTATCTGCGCAAAACACGCCATCATTTCCGACACTTTGCTGTTCAAACAAGTCCAATGCAGGGCTGTGAATAACCTGCTCTCTGTCCATCAAAAAGCTTTCCCGGCAAGCTGCCCCAGAGCCAGGGAAGTACCACATCGCCAACTTATTACTGGTAGTGCTGGCAAGCAAGAGGGGACGGTTGCTTTTACCTGCGTCAGAGATGGCCTTAATTTTTTCGCTGAGTTCCACATTCCTGGAATCCAACTCGAAAAGAATACGCAACTTTCGCAGATCTTGTGTGCTCAAACTAACCGAAGAATAGGAGAAAGGCCCGCGTTCTAATTCCGCGCCTAAAATCCATTCTGTTGCTGGCATCCTTTGAGCGAACCCATCGATCACTTGATATACAACTGTGGGCACACCAAATGAGCTGAGCAGCATGATGTACTTTCCATCGGAAAACTCAATGGAACAAACGCCAGTGATCAAATCATCAGCCAACCTTTTCAGCAGATCCGCCAGGTTACCATTGCTAAACAGCTCAGGCTCAACCAGATTAGTGATGAGGGGGAAGGTCAAGGTCTTCATTCGTTGAAATAATATCATAACGGCCTAAATTTTTACATTGTCGCCGCATTGCAAGCTCGTTTCAAATATGCAAATCGCAGGGTAACCAAATCGGTTCCAAATTGTTTTAACTATGTAGAATTAATTGACGCACTACACCCTAAAGGAGAAGGAAATGACACAATGGCTGCCGTAAAGCAAACAAACGATAAAAGAGAGATTTTTGGATGGGGAATGTATGATTGGGCCAACAGCGCCTTCAGTACCACGATCGGAACGGTTTTCCTTGGCCCATATTTGGCGTCCTTGGCAAATGCGGTCGCGGTAGAAACACCCAATGGTCCAATGGCATACATTGGTTCCCTGCCAATCGCTCCAGATTCCTTCCTTCCTTACTGTGTTTCATTTTCAGTATTGTTGCAGGTACTCTTCTTGCCAATTTTGGGCGCTATTGCCGATTACTCCCACATGCGAAAACAGTTGATGCAGGTATTCGCCACCATTGGCGCTATCGCATCGATCTTGTTATTCTTTGTGGAAGGGGATTTATGGGTAATGGGCGGTTTGTTATACATTGTGGCCAACCTTAGTTTTGGCGCCGCAATGGTTTTTTACAACGCTTACCTGCCCGATATTGCCAGCGAAGACCAACGCGACCGCGTTTCTTCGTACGGATGGGCAATGGGTTACCTGGGGGGTGGCCTTCTTTTATTGCTGAACCTCATGTTTTACCAATTCCATGAATCTTTGGGCATTGCTACCGGTTTGGCTGTACGGATCAACCTTGCTTCTGCCGGTTTTTGGTGGCTTGGTTTTTCATTCTTTACTTGGGTGCGCCTGCAACCACGCCATGCCCACCGCAGCCTGCCAGTTGGTGAAACCTATATCAGTGTAGGTTTCCGTCAACTCGCGGGCACTGTTCGGCAATTAAAGAATTTTCCGGAAACACTTAAATATTTGTTTTCATATTTTTTGTATAACGATGGAATCCAGACGGTCATCGCAGTTTCAGCAACCTTCGCTGCCGCGCCCCTCATCCGGGGCGGCCTGGAAATGGAAACCGGCACCCTGACGATGGTGATCCTCATGATTCAATTCGTAGCCTTTTTTGGGGCTTTGTTTTGGGGCAAGCTTGCCGGTTGGATCGGCGCCAAAAATGCCATCATTGCCAGCCTTGTTATTTGGTCTGGCGTGGTCATCTATGCTTATGGCGGGCTTCAGGGCGATTCTCGTGTGACACAATTCTTCATCCTCGGCGCTTTCATTGCCATCGTCATGGGTGGCTCTCAAGCAATCAGCCGCAGTTTGTTCTCACAAATGATTCCGCAGGGTAAAGAAGCCGAGTTTTATTCCTTTTACGAAGTATCAGAGCGTGGCACATCCTGGATCGGGCCATTGATCTTTGGTTTGATGAACCAGATGTTCGGCGACCTTCGGCTAGCCATACTCTCTTTGATCTTCTTCTTTGTGGTAGGTTTAGTCACATTGCCTTTTGTTAATGTCGAAAAAGCAATTGCCGACGTCAAAAAGTTTGATAGCGAGATCGCCTGATCCTCTCAGGCAGTTTTAAAACAAAAAACCAGGTCAGAAAAAAATTCTGACCTGGTTTTTTTATTGTCACTTCTTATAATTTGCGCTTAGTTCCCAAATCTTGGTAGTAAATGCGCTGGGGGTATCGATCGGGTTTTCCACGGTTTTAAATTGGGTCAGGCTATATCACCCCGCCGGTGGCGCTTGCCGTCTTCGCTGCCGCCAGCCTCGCCAAGGCGGACATGTGGGAATCCGGCTGGATCGCCATGAAGATCGGCGTCGCCGGATT
>SXKT01000045.1 GCA_005778035.1 Chloroflexota bacterium | reverse complement strand
GAATTAGTAGTATGTAAGCTTTTGCTACCTCAAACTGCATGTAGGGTTGATAAACCCGGAACACAATTGAATGAAATTAAAACTAAAATTACAGGATCCGAAAGATCGGGTTGCCTGGAATCGGTGTATGGTTTGTTCAAATTAAGCTGAGGGGGGTATGATCAGTTGATGGGTGAACCAATGATACCGATCAACCATATGGGTATGTCAGAATAGTTCAAAACACATGCTAGTACCATACAACGAATGATGGTCCAGCCTCAACAATTGAGCAAGGGTGATGATGACTTGGCCTGCATTGTGAGGGCGGACTCGATCCCTTAAAAGTTGCGTAGGATCGAGGTGTTCCATTGCGTCGTCTATGGCGGTATGCAGATCATCAAAAATCAGGTTATTTTGGTTCGAGACTTGCCGCAAGGCTTAGGCATAGGTATTTATTTTGGCCCAATGTGGATCAGACTGATCCTTTTCCATAGAAATTGGGAACATACCCTAAGGAACAAAATGGCTTGGTGTAGCCAAGCCATTGAACTGACGACAAAAATTGTTGATTCTGATCATCTCCAACATCCAATTTGGCCGATGGAAAAGCACATCTGTGTTCTGCCTTGCAACCAGATCGAATTCGGTACTACCACCTTCCCCGCAATATTTATTCCTCGATTCAATTTGGACTGGGTGGCGTTTATTGGACCAATAATGGTATTGGCAATAACCATTGCCATAGTGGGATGTTGCTGTCTTTACCCAATGGCCGTGCGCAACTGCCACCTGTGATTGGATCACCAGTACACCCACAAGGCGGGTGATTGGATGTAATGGATATTGGTTTTTAACCAACTTGCGAAATGGTTTGCGGTTCGGCATGAAGCAATGCCAAAGCCATTGGTAAAACACGCTTTGTAAATTGGCTGCTTGGTTGCCGCTGCTGAGGCTTAATTTGCGACCATTGTTGTGCCAGGCCATAAATTGCCCATGTCGCAGCGGTGGAGCGGTCTTTATTAAAGGATGGGTCTTCTGGCCATATTTGGCCAGCCCAGTGCTCTAAAATAGCCTGTACTTGTTGCCTCACCTGTGCTTCTACAATGGCTTCAAATTGGGCGTCGTTGCCTTTGCAATTGCTGGCGCTCAGGGCAACAAAATCACAAACGGTTTCCATCAAGGCGTTCAGGTTGTGCGAGTCATAGGTGCAAGTTCGCAGAGTGCGTCGATCCATCTCTGCCCGAAATCTTGCACGCAAGATACTCTCGAACAGGGCAAATTTATCGGCATAATGGGCATAAAAAGTGGCGCGGTTGATCTCGGCATGGGAGGTGATATCCTGGACGGTAATGGCGGAAAAGCCTTTTTCTTCCAGTAAATGATTGAACGTGTTTTCGATTAGCGCTCGTGTACGCTTCACCCGCGGGTCCAATCGTTCTTCAGGGAATGGTGTTAGCAACATATTTTCTCCTCTGTTGTTTTTCCGCCAATGCTAATGGTTTGTCGGTTGACGGATTAAACCGACAGGTGTTTAATAAGCATCGTTGATGGAATAAACAACAAATATATACTAACACTGCCCCAACCTTCCGTCAATGGGCAAATAACAGGAGAAGTGAAATGGGTAAGTCTTTATTAGTACCAAACATGAAATACTCGGCACTGGCAAGTGATTCACAGGTGGACAAGACCGCCGCTGCCTTGAAGGAAAGAGGCTTTTCGGTTGTAGTAGCTGCAACTGCTGCCGAGGCTCGTGCGATCGTTTTGGGCATGCTGCCCAAAGATAAGACAGTTTTTACCAGCAGCAGTGCAACATTGGAATTTTTGGGGATCCCTGCTGAAGTGGACGCAAACTTTGATTCTGTTCGTGTGCGTCTCTCAAAAATGGATTATGCTACCCAAGGTAATGAGATGGTTAAGATGGGAGCTACGCCTGATATCATGCTGGGGAGTGTCCATGCCATCACAGAGCAAGGCAATGTACTCATCGCAAGCGCAACTGGCAGTCAGCTTGCAGGTTATGCATCGGGTGCTGCCCAGGTCGTGTGGGTGGTTGGTAGCCAAAAGATCGTTCCATCGATGGAGGAAGCGATGGCGCGAATAGAGCAATACACATTGCCGTTGGAAGATGAGAGAGCCCTTAATGCCTATGGTGTAAATAGTGGGATCAATAAAATGTTGATCGTCAACAGGGAAGCAAATCCTCAGCGTATTACGATTGTGATCGTTAAAGAAAATTTGGGTTATTAAGCCTGATAACTGGAAATTAAAAAACAGGCGGCGCACCGTTTATCTCGGTCGCCGCCTGTTTTTTGGGTTTTGCGCAACGGAATAATTTAGTATTGATCCTCTTCGTCGTCGTCATCTTCCCAATCTTCTTCGCCTTCTTCCAGATCTTCTTCGTCCATTTCGTCCAATTCGTCTTCGTCGAGGATGTCATCATCTTTTGCGCCATCCATTGGGTTATAGGTAACGCAACCGGTATCTTGGTCAAACTCTACTGAAGCAGCCGAACAAAAGCCGTCATCTACAAAGACACAATCGGTATAGTGGCAGCGAATACGTGGCATATTTCTCTCCTGTGGTTATAGTTGTTTTACAAGCCTGGCACACGCCAGCGCGAAAAGGATCGTCATCGTTGCCTGAGAAGCCAAACAGAATGGGCATAATGCGTGGATCACCCAAAACTCCAGATAAACCAAATAAATTGTAAAAAGAAACCCAACCAAAGCAATGCCGAATATAGCGATAAAGCCGTACTCTCGCAATATTGGGTGTTTATCCTCAAACTGAAAGAGGAGAAACAGGACCAAATAACCGATCAAGCCTACCAAGGCCACTGGCACACCATATACAGCAGAATATGGGCTTGCATTGACAGTAGAGCAATCTCCGCTGCCAAGGCACATGCCATCGTTGGCCGTCCATTTGTAAATGGTCATGTATGCTGCGATGACCATTCCTAACACAGCAAGTACTTTTGAAGATAATGCAAGCGTTATTTTTTTCATAGGTAGATTCCTTTGGCTTTTAGCCATTTAGAGCCGCCATTTTACTACAAGGGGGCATATTCATCAAGGACAAATTACCCGCCTTTGACTCGGTGTGCTTCCAGTACATTATCCAGCGTTTCTATTCTTGTTAGCAGACGGCTCAGATGTGAGAGGTCGCGTACCTCTACGATCAGCCTGATAACCGCGGTATCTGCCTGTACTTTGTCTTTATTGACGCGTAGTTTCACATCAATCAGGTTGACGCCTTCATTGGTGAGCATGTTGGATATATCACCCATTAATCCTTGCCTGTCGAAGGCTGTGATCTGTATCGGAACCGGAAATGTTCGGGAATGTGAACCCCAAGAGACCTTCACCAACCGTTCTTTCTCAGTGGTGCCAAGGATATTTGGACAATCAGATCGATGGATCGTAGCGCCGCGCCCGCGGGTAATATAGCCAACGATGGCATCACCAGGCATGGGATTGCAACACTTGGCGATATTGGTGAGCAAACCACGCAAACCAACAACAGAAACAGTATCGGTTGTCTCAATGTCAGCCCTGGCCTTGGAAGGGATGATCTCGTCCGGGGTTTCCAATTCACCATCATCAATGGCATTAATGACCTTGTTGAGTGAAAGTTCACCCAGACCCAACTCGATGAACATTTCATCGGGTTGTTTAAATTCAAGCTTACGGGCCAATACTTCCAGGTTGATATCATGCATGCTCAGGCGCCTAAGCTCGCGTTCGAGGATCGAACGGCCTTGGTTCAAGTTCTGCTCTTGGTCTTCGCGTTTAAACCAAGCCTTGATCTTGCTTCGGGCACGCTGAGTTTTTACCAAGCCAAGGTTATTGTTCAACCAATCTCTGCTGGGGCCACCCTGTTTGGCGGTAAGGATCTCCACACGTTCGCCGGTCTTAAACGTATGGCTTAGTGGTACAAGTTTGCCATCGATCTTGACTCCGCGGCAACGATGTCCGATATCGGTGTGAACATGGTACGCAAAATCAATGGGGGTGGAGCCTGCAGGCAAGTCCACAATATCGCCTTTGGGGGTAAAAACATAAACTCGGTCTTCGAAGACGTCAGATTTCATCGAATCGACAAATTCTTGCGCGTCGTCGACATCCTTGTTCCACTCCATCATTTTCCGAAGCCACAAAATATGTTGTTCATATGTGGCATCGTGCTTGTTGCCGCCTTCTTTATATCGCCAATGGGCAGCAATGCCATATTCACTGTTTTGGTGCATTTCAAAAGTTCGAATTTGTACTTCCAGTGGTTTACCGTCATCGTAGATCACTGCCGTATGCAACGATTGGTAGTAATTGTCTTTGGGTGCGGCAATGTAATCATCAAACTCACCCGGAATGGGCCGCCAACGGTTATGAATGATCCCGAGCACTGTGTAACAGGAAGGGATGTCATTCACAAGCAAGCGTACACCGCGGATGTCTCGAACCATTTCAAATGACTTGCCTTTATTGACCATTTTTTTGTAAATGGAATAAATGTGTTTGGGACGGCCAGAAATATCGGCTTTGATCCCGCTATTTGAAAAAACGGTGCCAAGCCGCTGGATGATCTCCTGGATCTGCTCTTCACGAGTACTGCGTCGGTCGGAGATCTGCTCAGCGATCTCCTTATACTTTTCGGGGTCCACATACCGCAGGGAGAGGTCTTCCAATTCCCACTTGATCTGCCAAATGCCCAACCGGTTGGCCAAAGGCGCATGAATGTCAAGGGTTTCCTGGGCGATCCGTTTTTGTTTTTCGGGTTTTATAAAACCAAGCGTTCGCATGTTATGCAAACGATCTGCCAGTTTGATCAACACGACCCGAACATCGTCGTTCATGGCTAAAAAGGTCTTGCGAATTGCCTCAATCGCCAGTTGTTTCTTGCGGCGGCGTAGTTGGTCTTCTGAGTGGGGAATTTCATTTCCGTGTTCATCGTAGTCTTTTCGGCTTACCCTTGGCAGGCTATCCAACTTCGTCACACCGTCTACCAAGTTGGCAACCACATCACCGAACTCATCTCGCAGTTGTTTCAGGGTAATGCCGGTATCTTCAACAGTATCGTGCAGTAAGCCGGCAGCGATCACCTCACTGGTCATTTTCAGATCTACCAAGATCTGTGCTACGGCAACGCAATGGTTTATGTATGGTTCACCCGATTGCCGTTTTTGGTCAGTGTGGCCTTCAGCGGCCAGGTCGTAGGCGCGTTTTACAAATGCCTTGTCGGCAGGGGTATAGTACTCCGGCAGGGAGTCCATTAATTTGTTGATCGCGATGGCTTGGGTATGTTTCATATGCGTTTTTGCCGCAGGCAGGCGGCGATTTTGCAAACATGCCTGCCCCATTATAAATTACAATTATGAAAAGAAAGTGAATTAAAAAACAAGGAGACTTTTTATGCATTTTTCCGTTTTGTATAGTGAGACCGAAGGCGCACTTATGTTTGGGCCATATGTTTGGACCTTTGCAGCCATCTTCGCTGCAGTGGTAGTGGCAGGCTGGGTTGCCAGCAAAATGGGCTGGTTATATGTGGAAAAGGAACCCGCACCTGCCAAAAAGAAGAATACCCACTGATTACCATGCCATTCAAGTTACAGGCTCCCTTCAAGCCCACCGGTGACCAGCCAGAAGCGATAAGAAAACTGGTTGAAGGCGTGCATCAGGGACTGAAACATCAGGTATTGTTAGGCGCCACTGGAACCGGTAAAACGTTTACGATCGCTTCCATTATTCAACAGTTGCAACGGCCAGCGCTGATAATGGCACACAACAAGACCCTCGCTGCCCAGCTTTATGCGGAATTCCGCGAGTTCTTCCCCGAGAATGCCGTTGAGTATTATGTATCCTACTACTACTACTATCAGCCAGAAGCCTACGTTCCGCGAAACGATCTGTACATTGAGAAAGAAACAGATATTAATGAGGAGATAGAGCGATTGCGCCTTGCCGCTACAACCGCGCTTGTTTCCCGCAAAGATGTGATCATCATCGCATCTGTCTCCTGCATTTACGGGTTGGGCAGCCCAGAGGAATTTTTAAAAGGTTCGGTGAACCTCAAGAAAGGCCAACTATTTCGTCGTAATGCTTTATTGAGGCAACTGGTAGAAAGCCAATACCAACGAAACGACGTAGAATTGCGTTCTGGCATGTTCAGGGTTCGTGGTGATACCCTGGAGGTAATGCCTGCTTATATTGATGGCCGTGCATACAAGATCAGTTTTTTTGGTGATGAAGTAGAGAATATTTTTGAATTTAATACCCTCACTGGCGAAATATTGGACGAACCGGATGAGATCAGCATCTTCCCGGCCAAACACTACCTAACCCAGGATGAGAAGTTGAAGGCTGCCATAGCAGATATCGAGAGCGAATTGGCGGAACGGGTGGATTACTTTAAACGAGAAGGCATGCTGATCGAGGCCCAGAGGATTGAACAACGCGCTCGGTATGACCTTGAAATGTTAAAGGAAGTAGGTTATTGCAGCGGTATTGAGAACTATTCAAGACATTTGGATCAACGTTCGGCTGGTACCGCGCCGTGGACATTGATCGATTTTTTACCATCTGAATACTTGTTGGTACTCGATGAAAGCCATATCACAGTACCCCAGGTTCGTGGCATGTATAATGGCGACCAAGCCCGCAAACACACCCTGGTAGATTATGGCTTCCGTTTGCCCAGCGCTCTGGATAACCGCCCGCTCAAGTTTGAGGAATTTGAGCAAGTGATGGGCACGACCATTTACACCAGCGCTACTCCTGGCCCGTACGAACTTCAACATGCCCAGCAGGTCGCTGACCAGGTAATCAGGCCAACTGGCTTGATCGACCCGGAAGTGATTGTTAAACCAACCAAAGGCCAGGTGGATGACTTGGTAGGTGAGATCAATCTTCGGATCACCCGGCACGAAAGGGTGTTGGTTACTACACTTACCAAAAGGATGTCTGAGGATCTCTCAGATTACCTAAAAGAATTGGGAATAAAAGTGCATTACCTGCACAGCGAGGTAGAGACCCTTGAACGGATCGCGATCCTACGCGACCTCCGGCTGGGTATCTACGATGTGATCGTGGGTATCAACCTGCTTCGAGAGGGCTTGGATTTGCCAGAAGTGAGCCTTGTTGCCATTTTGGATGCAGACAAGGAAGGTTTTTTACGCTCCAGCACATCGCTGATCCAGACCATCGGCCGTGCCGCCCGAAATGCAAATGGCCAGGTGATCATGTACGCGGATCGAATCACCGATTCGATGAAGTTTGCCTTGGAGGAAACAAACCGCCGCCGCGAAAAACAGATCGCGTATAACACTGAACATGGCATTGTGCCGGTAAGCATCACAAAAGCCATACGTGACATTACAGACCAACTCTCGGTTGAAGCTCGTGAGCAGGTTATGGCAGTAGGCGAAGGCAAGGCAAAATACAAAGTAGACAAGCGCGCGCATAAGGGCGAAATGAAGGAGCTGGAAAGGCTCATCCACGAGATGGAGGCCAGCATGAAAGAAGCTGCCAAAAACCTGGAATTTGAAAAGGCTGCCTCTTTGCGCGATGAGATCTATGAATTGAAAGCGCTTGTTGCAGATGGCAGCAACCTTACTCCATGGGAAAAGATCAAGGTTTTTACAGAGGAATCTTGATGCAAATGGAATTGTTGATCAGCTCTACTGCAAACCCGCGTGTAAAAATGGCGCGCTCGTTGCGCGAAAAAAAATTCCGCGACCAAAGCGGTCTTTTTTTGTGCGAGGGTATACATCATGTTGGGGCTGCCTTTGAGGCTGGCTGGGAAGTGGAAACAGCTTTTTTTGAGCCGAATGGGTTGGTGAGTGGCTATGGCAATAAGTTGATGGCAACAATGCAATCTGCCGGGGTGCCATGCATGCCGGTTACCCCCCATGTTTTTGAAACCCTCGCAGAGAAGGAAAGAACGCTCGGTATTGTGGCTGTATTGCGAAAAAAAACCTTTGGATTGGAATCATTCGCCAGCCAAAAGATCATTTCGGCGATGGTGACGCCCCAGGATCCTGGTAATGTAGGGACGCTGCTAAGGACATTGGATGCAATAGGCGGTGGCGGGTTGGCATTATTGGATGGTGGTGTAGATCCATTTCATCCGGCGGTTATGCGGGCCAGCATGGGTAGTTTTTTCTCCATCCCCACTGTAAGCACCTCTTTCGATCATTTTTCTGTATGGGCTCAGCAGGAGGGCTGGCACCTGGTAGGAACATCCGCCCGTGGCAAGGATTTAAAGCAAGCAAACCTGCCGGCAGAAAAGATGGTGTTATTGTTTGGATCAGAGCAAAAAGGGTTGGAACCCAACCAAATCAATGCCTGCGAAACATTGGTATCAGTGCCGATGTTGGGCAAGAACACCAGCCTGAACATTGGCGTGGCAGCAGGCATTATTTTGTATAAAGTCTCCGGGTTGGTCTGATTTTTACAATTAATTGTTCAAATTAATTAATCCCTCAGGAGCATATCTTTTTTAACAATCCTTTTTATAATTAAAAATATGGTAACCGCGTTCTTGTAAAAAGAGGAGGCTTTATGTCTGCCGCAAACAAGGGTGTGATCGGTATTTTGACTGGTGGGGGGGATGTGCCCGGTTTAAACCCGGCCATCCGGGCTGTCACCATACGTGCGATCCGCGAAGGCTACAAGGTGATCGGAATTCGGCGAGGTTGGGCTGGACTAACGGATATCACCCGTGAAAAGGATGCGGATAACAGCAATAACTACCAAGTTCTCAGTGAGGAAGTGGTTAACAAGTCTGGCCGAACAGGGGGTACATTTATCCATACATCCCGCACCAATCCGGGGAAAATGAAGAAAGCAGATGTTCCAGAACCTTTGCAAGGTCAATATCAAGATGAACGGAATGACCTTACCAAAGAAGTGTTAAAAAACCTGGAGTTTTTGGGTATCGATACCCTCATCCCGATTGGTGGCGATGATACGTTGAGTTATGGGGTGCGTTTGTATCGAGAGGGGGTGAAAGTTGTGGCCATCCCTAAAACGATGGACAATGATGTTCCCGGTACGGATTATTGCATCGGATTCAGCACTTGCATTACCCGCACAATTGCCTTAACCAACAGCTTGCGAACCACCGCTGGTAGCCACGAACGCTTTTTGGTGTTGGAAGTTTTTGGACGTTACGCCGGTTTTACAGCATTATTGCCAACAATGGCTGGCGCGGCTCATCGATGTGTGATCCCTGAATACAAATTTGATATTGAACACCTCACCAGTCTGCTCAGCGTCGATCGGAACCGGAACCCCAGCAAATACTCAGTTGTATTGGTGTCAGAAGGGGCGACATTTGGAGGGGGAGATATGGTATTTGAGAACCAAATGACAGACGCATATGGCCACGCCAAATTGGGAGGAATTGGCGACCAGGTTGCCGCGGAATTAAAGAATATTTCTCCCAAATTTAATAATGGCCACACAATAGATGTGCTCACTCAAAAATTGGGCTATATGGTGCGTGGCGGTGACCCAGACGCGATTGATTCGATCGTGCCGATGGCGTTTGGAAATTTGGCGTTAGACCTGGTCTTAAAGGGGGTTCATGGCCGCCTGGTGGTGCTAAAGAATGGCCGATACGACAATATGCCGTTGGATGTTGTGACTGCAAGTAAAAAACTGGTAAACGTGGCTCAATTTTACGATACCGAGCGATACAGGCCGATCTACGATAATTTTGAAATGAAACCGCTGCTCATTATGACCAGTGATTAAATGTTCTTCCATGTGGAATGTTGCCTGAGCGACCAGGCCAACCGGAAAGCCCTGAGATTACCTTTCTGACCTGAGGGTGTGATTGTTGTATAATTAGGTAGTTTTGTTAAAAATATTACAATGAAATGGTAGGACACGCACATGAAGATCAATTTTGCTATGTGGAAAAAAGCATCGTGGCAACTTATCAAGTTGGATTCAAAGGAAGAATGGGACAGCCTGGATATCATATCCAAGTGGCTGATCGCTACACGGTCGGCTGTCACTGCTGTCACTGTGTATTCCTCCATCTTCGCCGGCTTTTTGGCTTGGCGTGATGGGCTTATACCAGATGCCTTTAGCTGGATCACCTGGCTGATCGTAACCATCGGTCTGTTCATCGCGCATGGTACCAATAACTTGCTAAACGACTTCACCGATTATTCCCGTGGGGTCGATAAGGATAACTATTTTAGGACCCAGTACGGTGTGCACCCATTGGTACAAGGTTTTTGGACCAAAAGCCAACAGATCCAGTGGTTCATCATCAGTGGCATAATTGCAACCGCATCTGGATTTTTTGCCCTATGGTATACCCAAAATAACCCAGTGGTGATCTTCCTTTTTATTTTGGGTGCGTTGGTCCTGTTGTTTTACACTTGGCCGATGAAGTATTTGGCGGTAGGTGAGCTGGCCATCTTTTTGATCTGGGGTCCAATTATGATCGGGGGTGTCTATTTGGTGATGGCAATTTCCAATGGCGAGCCATCCGCTGCCATCCCGGCTGCCTGGCAAGCTGCGATTGCGGGCATACCGTGGGGGCTTACGGTAGCCAGCATCAACATTGCCAAACATACCGACAAATTGATCCCAGACAAGGCGAAAGGTGTAGGCACCTTTCCTGTGCGCGTAGGTGAAACTTTTGCGCGATATACCACCATCGTAACGATCGTGGCTGCATACGCAATAGTACTTTATTTGGTTTTCACGGGTTACATGGCTCCGGTGCTGCTATTGGTGTTGTTTGGTATCAAGAGGGCTATCTTCGCCATTTCTGTGATCGCCAAACCCCGCCCAGTTTCCGCGCCGCAAGGTTTTGAAGTTTTTTGGCCGACGTACTTCAGTGGGTTGTGTTTTTATCACAATCGGATGTTTGG
>SXKT01000044.1 GCA_005778035.1 Chloroflexota bacterium | reverse complement strand
GGGAAAAATTTACTGGATTGTAGGTAGCTGTTCCAAGCGCATGAAAAAGCACAAATGGGATGAAAACATTGATATCGATCGTTTTGATCGCTTCCATCCCATGGGAATCGATGACCTGGTACTTGTTGATCAGCATGCCTAACATAAGGAGCACAAGGACGGGAATGATCGCGATAAGGATCTGCATAGCACCTCGATTTGGATTTATTTCGTCAGAAAAATAGCCAGAAAAAAATGGATAAAAAAATATCCACCCCTTTAGGAGGTGGATATTTTGGCTGGTCGGGGCGCTGGGATTTGAACCCAGGGCCTCTTGCACCCCATGCAAGCGCGCTAGCCGGGCTGCGCCACGCCCCGATTGGTAACAACGGCAGGCCTTACCGCTACGGAAATTTCCGCAAGACGAGATTATACCGCATTTCTCCCTTTACGCAACAATTTGTTCCCCCGCCGATCTTCACCGAACTGGTACTTTTCTGACCGCATGGCCGATCACTTCCACTTTTACTCGTGCCGCGGTCATTTCCGTCAGGGTATTCCTAAACGCTTCCAACCTATCTGCTGCAATTTCAAATGAGATCGTCACCTCTTCAGAAAAAACCTCTTGCAGGTTTGAACATTCAGCTTTGGCAAGCAATATTTTTACCCGCTCGTAATATGGGTATGGGATGTTAACACTGCACAGATCCAGCTGCCCCCAAATAGCCTTCTCCACACGCTCAAGCACGCGCTGGGTAGCATCTGTGTAGGCTTTTACCAAACCACCCGTGCCTAACAAGGTGCCGCCAAAATAACGGGTTACTACTACAACCACATCGCCCAATCCGCTGCCTTGTAAAACTGTCAAAACTGGGCGGCCGGATGTACCGCTTGGTTCACCATCATCTGAACAATAATCAATGCGATTTTTGCCCCCACCAATGATGTAGGCTGGCACATGATGAGAAGCATTTGGGAATTCTTTCTTGATCTTTTTAATAAATTGCCGCGCTTCCTCGGTTTCGCTGGCTGATGAAACCGTGGCAATGAACCGGGAACGCAAGTGTTCAACTTCCGACCGGGCTTCCTGATAAGGGATGAAGTAAGGTTGGCTTGCCATAAGGGGATTTTAAACGGAGAACCTGTCTTTTGGACAGGTTCTTGTGCCGAGGGAGAGAATTGAACTCTCGACCGAGCGATTATGAGCCGCTTGCTCTGCCGCTGAGCTACCTCGGCGAACGCTTTTTTTATACAAAGCGAAGGCTATTTTATACCCGCTGGGTAGTTTTGTCAAACTTTACGCCTGATTTTTTTGCCTGCGCATGGAATTAGCCAACGGAGATACCCTAACAGCCTCTTCATTGTAGTTTGGGTGTTTGAAAATTCCTCAAACCCGATATTTGCTCTCCAGCCAATAACGCCATCGTGGCCTCTACTGTTTTCGCCAAAAAACCCAGGTCATCCTTTTCCAGCAAGGGAAATCCCGCGATCGCGTCGCGGCAAAGCAAAACCTCCAGGCCAAGTGTTCGCGCAGCAAGGCTGGTTTGGGCAAGTGCCTGCTCACCCAATCCACAAATAATTAATCGGCCGATCGATCTGCTGGTGAGGATATTATTTAACGCTGGATCTGAAAAAGCGTTCTCCCGGGTAGGATAAACAATTGGCTCCCCTTCATAATGGGGCACCTGATCATTGATCCTGATCCCCTCTGTGCCAGGCACAAACAAGCTGGCTGTTTTTTGCCTGTCTTCCCGTTGGGCGTGGATATGAAGTTGATGATGATCGCGAAAGCATTGCAACAACACACCTGCACGCTGGGCTGCCTCTTCGGCGCCTGGCAGGGCTAATTTTCCGCCGGGGAAATGCTCATTTTGAAAGCAAACCAACAACAATGCGGTTGGTTTCATTTTCGCCCAAAATCTGCCGGGTTCTCACCCCAGCACTGGGTCTCCCATTTTTTGATGGAAATTCCGTGCTTTGTGTTGCTTAAAAACAATTCAGCATCTTCTATGGCTGCGAATAATTTGGTATTGGCTGCGGTCTGGACCAAATTGGTATTGCAGTGCTTTTTTTTGACCCACAAGATCGCGTTGGCGGAATCGCTATAAATTGGCCATTTCTTTGACCGATCGACCAACCAACGGATGCCTTGAACGATTGCCAAAAATTCACCCACATTATTGGTCCCATACTGATAAACAAGTGAATGAAAAACTTCATCCATGGTTGCCAGCGATAACCCACGCCACTCAACAGGGCCAGGCACCCCCGAACAAGCGGCATCTACTACCAAGGCAGGGCCGGTTGGGCGGCTTGCCACCAGCTTGGATGGACGCCTTACTGGCCGAACGACATTTTTGACCACAGTCGATGTGCTATGGATGGGCGAAGCAAAAGCCTCCTGTGCTAATTGGTGGGTCGCGAAACTTTTATAACGGGCCCCAACATAGCCTTTAACTTGCTTTTCACAAGCTTCCCATGTGTGGTAAATTCCGGGTTCACGCCCAACCCACACAACATATACCTTTTGCGCTTTCCCCATCCTTACTGAATTACCTCCGGCAGGATCTCTGTCCAAACCAGCCCATTATTATCCGTTTGCCACAATTGATAATCATCGCCCATCTTGCTGATCGCGTATCCTTCAGTGGAGGAAACAAATTGGTATTGCTCAAAAAACAACATATCCGCGGGGCGATCGCCCAAACGCATCGGCAGGGGGTTTACGGTAAAGCTTTTTCCGCCATCATTGCTATAACATAACCCTGTTCCGCATTGGGTAAATATATCGTTGATGGAAGCAAAATGGACTGGATCTGGCAAAACCCCCTGAAGGTTTAATCGGCTCTCCTGCAGGTGCCATGTCACCCCGCCATCTGATGTTCGGTAAAACAACAGAATACTGTAAACAAAATTTCCTGTACTGTCATACTTCACCACATTCACTGGCAGGGTTCCTTCCTGCATATGGAACTTGGGTTGTAAGGCAGCGTTATTACCATCAGCATACTCGGCAGGTATTTCAAGATTGGATTGGGACCAACTCAATCCTCTGTCAAAGGAGCTGAAGACCTGTAATATCCCAGTGGGTTCACCTGCCATATCTCCTTTGGCAATAACTGTCCGCAATGGGTCATAGTACAAAATATCACCGCAGATATTGCAAAGCTGAACTGTTCCCTCAGGCAATCCATCTGAGCCAGTCGGTGAAAGCAACGGCACCAAAGACCACTCATTTCCGCTATCGGTGGTTTCATAGATCGTGTAATAAGCACTGCCCGCTGCGCCATCGGTGATGATGGCAGCCCCCTCCAGCGCAGTAAAAATCTTCAGATTTGAATATTGGATCGCTTCAACAATGGGAAGCACCTTCCAACTTTGGCCACCATTGAGTGTACCCAACAGTCGCCATTGCCCGTTTGCATCGGTTGCAGATACCCAGGCGGTTTGGGCATCCAAAAACTCGTTGCCGATCACCGTTCCAAGATCCTCGGGGGTTACGTCACTCCACGTTCGCCCCCCATCCTGGGTGGTCACTAAATGGCTGATCTGTTCATTTTCGTTCGACCACGCCCAGCCAGACCGGGCATCCGCCATCCAAATCCAGGCGATATCCAATGGTTGGATGGCTACCTCCGCGGTTTGCGATGATTCTGGAAGCGCGGTTTTTGCTTCCTCCAATTGAACCGTAGCGGTAGATTCAGTTATCGGCACGTCCGTTGGGTCAGTAGAAGCCTGATCAACCATCACAGGCGGAACAGAGCACGAAACCACCATCAACGCCAATATCAACACCGAACCCAGGATGGACTTTTTCATAGATATCTCCATTCCCATCTGAACGTCCCTATAAGCGTTCGATAATGGTGGACTCGCCCTGGCCAACGCCTACGCAAAGTGTAGCCAAGCCAAATTTTGCGTTTTCGGTTCTACGCATCTCATGTAACAGCGTAGTCAGGATCCTTGATCCTGAACAACCCAAGGGGTGGCCCAATGCGATCGCCCCGCCATTTACATTTACCTTTTGTGGATCAAGACCAAGATCTTCGATGACCGCCAACGATTGCACCGCAAACGCTTCGTTGAGCTCTACCAGATCGAGATTTTGCACGCGTAATGCGGCACGGTGCAAAGCCTTTTGAGTAGCAGGAACCGGACCCAACCCCATGACCGAGGGTAATACGCCCCCGGAAGCCATCGATACGATCCTCGCCATTGGGGTAAGGTGTAGCTGCTGTGCTTTTTTGGCCGACATCATTAAAATCGCCGAAGCGCCATCGTTCAGGCCAGAGGAATTTCCCGCGGTCACAGAACCACCTTCGGCCTTAAAAGCGGGTTTTAATTTCGCAAGGGTTTCCATGCTCGTATCCCGCCGCGGCCGTTCGTCAGTGTCAACCAATGCGATCTCCCCTTTCTTCAGGGCGATCTCCACTGGCAAGATCTCCTGGGCGAATTTTCCGGAATCGATGGCATGTATTGCCTTCTGATGCGATTCCACCGCGAAAGCATCCTGTTTTTCTCTTGTGATGTGGGGTTTAATGGCAGCAATATTTTCTGCTGTCTCACCCATGCTATCAGTGCCGTAACGCTCTTTCATTTTGGGGTTGGGATATCGCCAGCCTAACGCTGTATCGTACGCGGTAAGGTTACCAAAAGAAAAACCCGCCTCAGCCTTGGGAAGAGAATATGGCGCCCTCGACATAGACTCAACGCCACCAGCCAAATAGATCTCCCCGTCTCCAGCGCGGATGGCCCGGGCTGCCATATTTACGGCCGCCAATCCAGACGCGCATAATCTGTTTACAGTAACACCCGGAACTTGTGCCGGCAAACCCGCTAACAACAGGCTCATTCTGGCAACATTTCGGTTGTCCTCGCCAGCCTGGTTGGCGCATCCCAAGATCACTTCCTCAATTTCTGTTGGATCGATCTGGTTCCGCGCAATTAATCCCTTCAACACAAACGCGCCAAGGTCATCAGGCCGCATCTTCGCAAGGCTGCCGCCTAACGCTCCGATGGGTGTTCTGATCGCATCAATAATGACTACATCTTCCACAGATCACCTCTTTATCAAGTCAGGATGATTAAATGATACCATCCAATCCACACCGTTTTTCCGTATATTAGTGGCCATGGCAAATAAAAAAAGCCCTGCTCTGATGGATGAGCAGGGCTTTTATGAAGCCTTTATTGGTTAGCGAACCAACCCTTGCTTTCGGGCATATAAAGCTGCCTGGGTGCGGTTATCTAACTCTAATTTATTAAGAATACGTCCAACATGGCTAATAACCGTATTTTCAGAGATCTCGAGTACCTCAGAAATGTCCCGGTTAGATAAGCCTTCACCGATCAACTTGAGCACATCGATCTCCCTATGGGTAAGGGTGACATTTGGGCTCTTGGGATCTTGCATTGCTGTGAGCAATTTGTTGGAAATATCAGGCGGCAAAACAGATTGCCCAGTCGAAACACGCCGGATACCATCGATCAAATCATCGGGAGAAGAAGTTTTGATCAGGTAACCGATTGCGCCCGCGCGGATTGAAGAGACCACCAACTCATCTTCATGAGAGCTGGAAAGAACCAATATTCTGGATTCATGATTGATCTTCCTCAACTGACGAATTGCTTCTACCCCCCCTATACCAGGCATCAGCAGGTCCATCAGAATCACATCGGGCTTTAATTCAGTGATCATTTCAATTGCAGTTTCCCCATCAGCTGCCTCGCCTACAACGTCCAGATCAGGGACAGTTTGCAGGAGGGAGCGAAGACCTTTACGTAATATGTCGTGGTCATCGCAGATAAAAACTTTAATTGTCATAGCCTACTCTCACTATTCAAAATGGGTAAAACGACAACGATAAATTGATTGTTAGGGGTGTTTTGGTTAAATTCCAAGCCTCCATCAAGCCTGTGAATTTTCTCTTTCAACTTGTCAAATTTATCTATGTGGTTTTTGATTAAATTGTATTTTATCATTTTATTACCCAAAATTGCAACATTGATGTTAGCCGTTTTGTTTTCAATCACCGACACCTTGATGATCACTTCATCTGGGCGCGAAATTCCGAGCAAAATGTTCAGGGTCTCAGATACTACCAGATATACCTCACGTTGTGTTCCTACAGGTAATATGCTGTTATCTGCCGCTACTTTTAATGATACATCAAAACGATTTTTAAGCACAATGGCTTGTTCCTCAAGCGCTTTTTGTAACCCTAATTTGTGAAATGAATCGGGTTCCAATTCGTAGAAGAGCAAATTTGTCTCTCTGATCGCTTGTTGTGTCATTGCGTAGACTTCATTCAAGTCTTCCAACAAGCTGGAGGACTCCCCCTTGAGTGCGTTACTTTTTGCGCTGGCGGTGAACAAGGAAATGGAATACAGGGCTTGTGAGATCCTGTCATGGATCTCGCTACTCAGCCTCTGACGCACCTGATCCCTGATGGCCTGAACCTCTGCAAGTTTAAGCTCGTTCGACATACCTTCCAATTTTGATAAATCGCGGAAAATGTATACCATCCCAATTTGAATTCCATCCTCAGATGCGATAGTTTCTCCCGAGACTGAAAAAATCATCGATTGCCGCGACGGCGGCAGTATGATTTTTTTGTTTCGGATCGCAAGTTCACTCCGCGGGATGGTACCATATTCAGCCAATGCTTCGATGTCTGTCAATTTTGAACCAATTGAAACACACAGCTTTGAAACCGCGCTGGAGTTCAGTTCCACGATCACTCCATGGGTGTCAGTTATCAATATCGGGTCATCTGTCATAATATAAGCTTTTTTCAGGCCAATGTGCGCCAATGCGGATGAACCCGTTTGGCTTGCTTCAAATAACAATACGGGCACCAAAAAGGCAAAACCAAACGGGCTTACATCAGGGATTACATCGAATTGGGATAAGATTGGACGCCCAAAAACAGGCAGGACGTAGGTCGCCACCAGGGGAACCAATCCAATCAACAAGACATACGCTTTTGAGCGGGTGTTCTCTGATCTGACGGCATGGATAAGCAGATAGACGATATATGCGATAATTCCAATTTGCCACGCAAGCTGCGCCCAAAATAAAGGTCCATGGCCGTATCCACCTACCTTTGATGCGTCGCCCAAGTCAACGGCATGGGTCCAAAACAAGTGATGATGATCGTTGGTCCATACGATTGCCACAGTTACAACTGGTAAAACGAACCACATTAACCAGGTCCTCAAATCCCTTTTGGGGCTAAAAAGCATGTCTTCTATGGTCAATAACAATAAAATTGAGGAAGGTGCTATGCCGAGGTAGGACAATTGTGCCCAAAAAACCTTAAAACCCGAAGATGTACCAATCGCTTGAATGCCAGCGCAAAAGGTCCAAATGGTTATCGCAGCCATTACCAATTTCAGGCTTAAGAAATCGCGCTGGTTTGGTTGTTTATATGCTTGGAATACACCCGCAAACGATATGGATGATAATACGATCAAAAAGATCGAAACTGGCTGAACTTCCATAAACATAATTGCCTGCCAAGGTAGGATTAATTATTTTTGATTACAACCCTAATCATATCTATATTTTTGTTTTTTCACAACTTCCACGGCACAAGTTAATGCCATACCAAACTTGCCATCAAAGGTACGGAAACTAAGTTTGAACTTGAATGGAATGAGGACTTATCCTATAATTTGAATCGATACAGGCGATGGAGCGATATGGCAAACGAAAATCGATCGACCAACCGAAAAAAAATTGGCTATTACCTTCAGGTTTTTGAAAATGTAACCCTGGAGCTGTTTGGCTATTTGGCAGACATCAGCCCAAGAGGTTTTCGGCTTGATTCTGTAAAACCTCATGGTGTGAACCGAGACTATACGCTTTGGATCGAACTTTCAGACCCGGGTTTTGAAAAAAGTTCGATCACCTTTGTTGCCAGAGTGATGTGGATCAAACCAGATCCTTTTGATCCCTCGGCTTTCAATGAAGGGTATAAGATCATCAGTATTTCACCGGCAGATGAGGCGATCTTTAATCGGATTATGGATATTTACGCCGCAAAAAAACACAACTGGTAATTGCCGATCAGCAGTCATACCAAATCTACAATCAATCAGAGGAATCAATGCAAACCTTGGTAAGAATGTTGATCAAACTCATATTGCGGGTGATCGCTGACATTACAGTCGAAGGGTACGGGAACTTGCCCCAGAGCGGTGGTTATGTGATTGCCGCAAACCACTTGGGCAGATTGGATTCAGCCCTCTTGTATTATTTCATCGACCGCAAAGACCTGATCATGCCCGTTGCTGAAAAATACAAGAACCATTGGCTGTTCAGGCCATTGGTGCTATCGGTTGGTGGGTTCTTTATCAACCGATTTGATGCCGACCTTCAGGCTATCAGGGAAGTGCTCAAGCGGCTTAAGAACGGCGGGGTTTTCGTCATCGCGCCGGAAGGTACCCGATCCAAAACTGAATCTCTGTTGGAAGCCCGTCCCGGTGTTGCCTATTTCGCCAGCAAAACTGGAATGCCGATCTTGCCGGTCGCGATCACCGGGACCGAGGACCGCTTGATCGTACAAAACCTTAAACGGTTTAAACGCTCCAAGATCCATATTGTCGCCGGTCCAACCTTTATTTTGCCACCCATAAAAAGCACCGATACTCCCGCCTTGGAAAAAGCCACCACCGAGATCATGTGCCGAATTGGCGCGATGCTGCCAGAAAAGTACCGAGGCTTTTACGCCAATAATCCAAGATTGTTGGAATTGCTGAATGGTTCGTAGTTTTTTGCGTGGATTGATCCATCTGATCATTGACCTGATTGCGGTGGTAGAAATTGAAGGGTTGGAAAATTTCCCCCCAAAGGGTAGTTATATTGTCGCTACCAACCACATCGGTTTTATTGATATTCTCATGTTTCATTATCAGTTCGACCGATTTGATATGTTCATTCCGGTAGCCGAAAAGTGGGAGAAGCATGCCTGGATACGGTGGATCGCGAAATCACTCAATTTTGTGTTTGTAGACCGTTACCACGCTGACCTAAAAGCAATGCGGAAAATGCTAAAGCTAATGGAAGAAGGCAATTCTTTGGTAATTGCTCCAGAAGGAACCCGCAGCCATACCGCCAGTTTGATCGAAGGAAAGCAGGGTGTCGCCTACTTGGCTGCCCGTTCAGGCTTTCCTGTCATCCCGGTAGGTATCACAGGCACCGAAGACGCTAACATCAAGGCGAATTTGGCCAAATTTAAACGCTCGAATGTGCGATTAAAAATTGGTCCGGCTTTCAATATCCCCGCCTTGGATCCTCATTCTCGTGATGAACAAATTAAAACCGCGACCGACGAGGTAATGTGCCGGATCGCGGTTGAACTGCCAGAATCCTATCGTGGGTTATACAAACTTCACGCACGAACGCTGGAATTGCTCAGCTCTAAATGATCATACCTTCTTCGCGGCGCAAAAATTTTCCACCGCTTTTTTTGCCCAACCATTTGTCCCCATCCACGATCATGTTTCCACGCAAGAACACCTTTTCAGGATAGCCTTTCAATTCCCATCCCTCATACAAGTTGTAGTCGGTCCGTTGATGAGAGTGGGCTACTCCATATTTAATCCTTTTTTCAGGATCCCAAATTACCAGGTCTGCATCTGCCCCGGGCGCGATACAACCTTTTTGGGGGTAAATGCCAAAGATCTTTGCCGGGTTTGTACTTGTGTATGCCACAAATTGGTTCATGGTGATCTTGCCCGCGCCAACACCATGGGTCCATAAAATCGGTAACCGATCTTGAACACCGGGCAGGCCATTGGGGATCTTGGTGAAGTTATCCTTGCCCAGTTCCTTGCCGGCAATTTTCACCTGTTGGCCTTCATACAAGATCGGCGTTGTTCCATCAAAAAAGAACGGGCAATGGTCGGTTGCAATAGTTTGCACGGTGTCATTAGATAAGGCTTCCATCAGCCGCGTATTATCTTCCTTGTCTCGCATGGGCGGAGAACACACCCATTTGGCCCCGTCTGGCCGCTCCATATCCTGTGTTGTAAAGAAAAGATACGGCGGGCATGTTTCACCCATCACCTTTACCCCGCGTTGGCGGGCATATTGCAACATGTCCGCTTCTCCGCCGGCATTCATATGCACGATGTAAACGGGTGAATCTGCCTGCTGGGCCATAGCCGCCATTCGCAAGGTAGATTCAATGGCACCCCATTTGGGGCGGGTATATGCATGCCATGCCGCAGATGTGTGGCCGGCGGCCAACGCTTTTGGCACCAAATCTTCGATCACATCGCCATTTTCACAATGGGCCATCATTAACAATCCATGCTCTTTGGCAGCCAACAATGCCTTAAAAATTCCACCATCATCCAATCTCAGTCGGCCGTTGTAAGCGGTGAATACCTTTAGGGTCGTGATGCCGTTATCCCTCAGGGTTTTGAATTGCCTTTCAATCGATCGATCAAAATGGTTTAGGTTCATGTGGAACGAATAATCCACCGCGCTTTTTTCCGCCAACGCGTGCCATTTATCCAGCGAACCTTGAATATTGTTGCCTTCCATCACAGTAAAATCCATCACAGTGGTTGTACCGCCAAAGGCTGCCGCTTTTCCGCCGGTGTAATGGTCATCCGATGAAACAGTGCCAAACATCGGCAAATCGAAATGGGTGTGTGGATCAACACCGCCTGGCAGCACATATTTGCCTTTGGCATCGATCACCTCAACTCCTTCATCAGAATGGTCGATCCCTACGGCAATAATTTTTTCACCGTCGATCAGCACATCTGCCAAAAAAGTATCCGAGGCGGTAACAATGGTTCCATTTTTGATCAATTTTTTCATTTTGTAATACCTCCATTCGTCGTGGGCATGTTCACCAAACCCAATAATGCCATCAAAACTCCCTGATCGATAGGTTCTTCAGGCAGATCCACCCGATACTCCGAGTGTCTGGCTGCTCTTTCTCGCAGGGTTTTCCACAACACCATTCTTTCTTCACTACGAATAGCCAAATCCACCAAGGTGGTTGCCTTGTTGATGTAATCGCCAGTGGTGTAAAAGAAGGAAAAGCGCTTCCAGGCGCCAGGCAAAATGGGCGTTTGCAATGGTTCCAGCGGGCCGATCTGAATTTTGAAGTATTCCTCGTTGGCGTGAGGGTGATCGGGCTCATCCCGCAGCAGTTCTTTGCGGGTGGTGAGCTCGTGCCCCCTTACCTTGGCCGAAAAATGTATCCGCCCACCGCTTTTGCCAAATGAAGCTGGTTGGTAAAACGCCAAATGGTCTACTGATATCACTTTGGGTGCATTGCGTAACGGAATACGATACCAACCCAATACCCGGGCAATCTCCAGATCTCTTGCTTTTGGTAGAACACAAACTAAAACCAATGCATGCCCTGGGATCATCCTTAAACCTCAGGCTTCTCCCTGTCCAGCCACAATTCTCGATACTTACGGTTCCAATCGCTTAGGAACCGAAAACCTATTACGAGACCTATCCCAGCTGCAAGCATTATTTGCTGCGCGTCAAAACCCAATGCCCAAAACAAAGGGGCGATGAGCAATGCAGTAAAGATGGTTGCTTTGGCAGCGTGCCGCATGATAAGCAACAAAAGCAACAATAGCGCAAACGCTGCCAGCAAAGCAAGCGGAGAATTAGCCAATAGTGCCCCGCCAGCGGTAGCAAGCCCCATCCCGCCCCTAAAACCGGCAAATATTGGCCAGCAATGGCCTATCACTGCGATAATGGCCACAGGAATCGCCCAATACACGTTTGGCAGAAATTGCAAGGCGAGATAGGTAGGTAAAAATCCTTTGGCAAGGTCCACCGCCAACACCAAAGCTCCCGGACCAAAACCCGCTTGTCGGATCGTATTGGTCGTGGTTGCGTGTCCAGATCCACCATCCCGTACATCCACCCCTTTGACCCATTTGGTTACCCAAATAGAAGGGGTGAGTGAACCAAGCAAGTAAGCAAGAATGAGCAACGGAATTAGAATGATTGGCATGGAGTGACCTTTGTGACCATAATAAAAAGAACAGGCAGATTTGGTATTCCAATTCTACCTGTTCTTCTGTTTTTAGCAGGGTTACGCTAATCCAACTTCTTTGTTGAATTCGATGATCAATTCATCGATCTGGTCGGCCTGTTTTTTGATTTCGGTCCAATATTTGTTGTTGTACCACATATCCGGGATGTCATTATAGTTTTTGCCTTGTTGCTCTACCCAGGTAAAGTACTTTAGGTTATGCACCCGGTGTTTGTCAACGTAGGTTAGCTCTTGCATATTATCGGTGCCCTGGCCAAGCAGCCAACGTCCATAATCTCCAGCAGCTTTCACTTCGTTGTACTCGCCCATTTCGTGGTGCATTTCTACCAACCGGCTTTGGTAAAGTTCCATCGAATCGGTGGCAATTGTGAAGATCACATCCTGCTCATCCATTTCGTAGTACTTCGCCATCTTGATCGCGGTCAGGACATTGGAAATGCCAGAGAAACCAAGCAAACCCAACTGTTCAATAGTGGAAGCCGGTACACCCAGCTTGGCAAGGTATTTCTTTCCTTCCGGCTCATTAAACAAACGCGCCAGGTTGACCACAGCATTGTCATCGATCGCCACTACCAGGTCGGTGTTCTTCGCATTGTGGATCCAAGGTACATGCTTGTCACCGATGCCCTCAATACGGTGGGCACCAAAACCATTGTTTAGCAGTGTCGGGCATTGGAGTGCTTCACTCGCCGCGATCTTGCTTTCAGGGAACACCTGTTTCATGTAATCGCCGCTGGCAATGGTACCCGCAGAACCGGTAGCTGAAGTGATACCCCGGAATCGGTCACCCGGGCGGGCGATCTGTTGAAATACTTCTTCCATTGCACGGCCGGTGACCGTGTAATGCCATAAATAATTGGGGAATTCTTGGAATTGGTCAAAGATCATTAGATCTTGCCCAGAATGGCGCAGTTCATTACATTTGTCGAAGATCTCTTTTACATTCGATTCAGACCCAGGGGTTTTAATCGTTTCTCCTGCAACTTTTGCCAGCCATTCAAACCGCTCCCGGCTCATTCCTTCAGGTAATATGGCAATAGACTCGCAGCTAAGTAGCGCGGAGTCGTAAGCGCCACCACGGCAATAATTGCCGGTAGAAGGCCACACCGCCTTTTGGGTGGTGGGGTCAAATTGCCCTGTGACCAGGCGGGGAACCAGGCAAGAGAACGCGGCGCCAACTTTATGGGCACCCGTTGGGAACCATTTTCCAACAATGGCCACAATGCGTGTGGGAACACCAGTTATGGAAGATGGCAGTTCGATGTAATTAACACCACCATACCCGCCACCGCTGTTTTTGGGTTCATTGTGCCAGTTAATGCGAAAGAGGTTACGGGGGTGAATGTCCCATAAACCGATGGCAGCAAGTTCCTGCTTGATCTTTGCCGGGATCTTGCCAGGGTCTTTCATCTGCGCATATGTTGGGATGATGATGTTTCGTTCGCGTGCCCTTTTTACCGCACGCTCCCGTTTTTCCTTGTTGACTGTCAAGTCGATCGTAGCCATTAAAACACTCCTTTTGGAGAAAGTTGTCAGACAAATTATATTATATACCCATTTTGTTTTGAAAGGAAATCTAATTGCCGCTTTTTTTTGAGAATTGGGAGTTGTAATTCGCTGGGTTCGGGAGTATTCTTTAGGTAGAACCACAAAGGTTCTGAGAGGAGGTTCAAAATAGAAAATATGGAACCGAAGAACTTTTGGGGAAGGGCTGAAAAGTAATTCGATAAGGCTTAGGGTTTTTTAGCCTCCAGTTCACCACGACTCGAGTGTGGAAAAAGTAAGCCCAGCCTCAAAACAGTAATCTTAATTCGAATCACGTAATAAAAGAGACTGCCGAACATTGGCAGTCTCTTTCATTTCCATCCAGGCTCAATTTATCGGAATAAAAATGCAGGGTTCGTGCCACTAAACGGCAACGTGAATTCGTAAGATGCCGGCTCAGCAGAACCAATGAATCCAGGCACCATCACGTCGCAAGTTCCTCCCGTCCAAATATTACTATCGCACGCAATTCCGGTTTGTGACATTTGATAACTGCCGGTTGTACCAGCTGGTGAATGCCAATAGAACTTTCCATATTTGTCGGTCACAACGACAACGTCAGTTGAACCACCGCTAATATTAAAAACCACACCACGGATCGGATTTCCCGCCGCATCGGTTACGCTACCTGTAAAGGTCTGGGCAGCCGTATCTGCCAAGGGTAAAAGGGTGAGGTCTTTGTCGGTATTCAGCAATTGATTAAATACCCAGCCTTCAGTTCCGTCCTCTATTGCAACCTTGGTCCATTCATTTCCCGCCGCGGTCCCCAATACGGTCAGTTCGTCATCTGGGCCTAACATCCTCCATGCCGGAAACAAAGTGCCTGGCCCCATGCGGAATAACAAACCTTCTACATTTGAGGCAACCGTAAAACTGGTAAATGTGGCGGGGTCATATGGCACGGCTTCGGTTGCGGCGGGTAAAACTGCTTGCTGTGTCGTGGTTGGTTCGGGTATGGGGGTGGTTAAACTTGTGGGTGAAGATACCGCAATAACGGTTGATTCAGCGGCCATTGTCGGCTGTTCTGATGCAACTTCAGTCACTGCCTGAAAACTATTCGTCGGTCTCGTGCAAGCCGAAACGGTTAGCACGAACACAATCACTAATGCAAATTTCATGGATTTCATTATTCCTCCATTCACTTTATTCCGACCACTACCAAAAAATCCTGGCTATATTCCGGCACTTCGCCGGTCATGGAAGGATAAAATTCAACCTCACCAAAGCCCGCTTGGTTTAACGCGGTGGCGATCTCATCTTCAGTATACGCCTTGGTGCTGGCACAATGGCTCGTCACTTCTCCACTCGCGCCATCAATAATATAGTATCGCTCAGTAGCGGTGTTCGATGGCTCATCCCAGAAACACTCCATAAGGCATAGATGTGGCGTCGCTGAAAATATGCTTTCATCCGCAGAATACCACATTGAAGGCTGGTTACCAATTTGATCGACAGCTTCGACGCTGGAAGATTCGATCAATACAAAACCGCCGGGTTTTAAAGAATGGAATGCCTTTTCCAGGATGGCTTTTGCGTCGGCCTCGGGTAATAAGTTGATCGCCCCAAAATTGTACAGGATGACATCGTACCCGGTGCCAAAATCAATTTTGCGAATATCTCCCTGAAGATACTCACAGTTGTGAGAGGCATGTTTTTTGGCATACGCAATGGCAGCAGGGGCAAAGTCGATCCCCACGCATTGGTTTCGTTTGGCTGCCAAAATTTCGGTATACAATCCTGGCCCGCATCCCAGGTCCAGAATTCGGCCAGGTTGATGTTTCATGAGGGTGGAGAAGATCCAGGCACATTCCTTCTGGATAGTTTTCTTTTGCTTGCTGGCCGCGGTTGTCGTCTGCGATAAATGCTCGGTGAGTACCCGCTTGCTGAATTCAGGGTCATCCCAAGGGATTCGCTCGCCTTCCTCCCAAGGATTTATTTCCAATTTTCGCTGACAGATATCTGAGAATCGCATTGGACGGCTGGATGCGTTCACTTTAATGCATCCATTATTCGATCGATCCCGTCATCCAACAACGACCTGGGGCAACCAAAGTTTATACGGGCAAACTTTTCGCCCCCCGGGCCAAAAGCAGCACCGTTGTTCAGCACAATGTGTCCGCGTTTATACAAGTATTCGTTAGGTTCGCCGGTCAACTTCCCTTTTTCAATTGGCTCGCCAAAACCCAACCATCCAAGGTATGTTGCCTGAGGCACAGTAGTGATCAATTCAGGCAGGTCCGCTGTCAACCTGCTCACCAAGTGGTTGCGGTTTAAAGTAAGGTAAGTGTTTAAATCGCCCAGCCATCCATCACATTCACCTGAAAAAGCAGCCTGGGCAGCAACAAGGCTAAGGCCTGAAACATGCAAGGTCATCCGCTCGACTGTTTTTTTATACTTTTTACGCAAATCCTCATTGGCGATGATCGCAAATCCACAGAATAGCCCGGCGATATTAAAGGTTTTGGATGGAGAGACCAATGTGATGGTATTGTTCTCGATCTCTTTTGAGAGCGTGGCAATCGGGATGTGTTTGTTGCCATCCAGTAACAGTTCGCTGTGGATCTCATCCGAGACGATGATCGCTTCGTTCTCCAAACACTTCTCGGCCATTATTGCTAATTCATCTCGGCTATAGCACTTGCCAACAGGGTTGTGAGGGTTGCACAACAAGAACATTTTGGTGCGAACGCCACCTGTGTGAAACGCCGCTGAGAAGTTGCCTGCGTCAAATTGATAGTTTATTTTGTTACCGGTTATAACCGGCAATAACGCATTTTCTTGGCGGGTGATGCCAAAAGCATCTTGCAATTGGTTGAAAGGCATATATACGGGGGTTTGGATCAAATACCCGCCTTGGTCTTTGCATAGCAAATCGGCAGCGGCAAAGAAGGCGCTCACCAAACCGGTGGTGGTAACGATCCACGACTCATCGATCTCCCATCCATAGAGCTTTTTCATCCTCGTAACTACATTGTTCCGCAATTCTTTGCTTTCCATGGAATAACCGAAAACCGCATGGTCTACAGCCTGATGTAAAGCGGAGGTGATGGGCGCGGGCACCTTAAAATCCATATCCGCCACCCACATGGGCAAAGCTTCTTTTGAGAACAGATCCCACTTAAAAGAGTTGGAGCCGCGCCTGTCGATGATCTCGTCAAAATTATGGATTGTCATTTAGCTCTCCAGATCTTTTTTGGTTGCTGGTAAATTTGCAAGAACATACAATGGGCGGCCTTTTACCTCGTCATAAATTCGGCCAATGTACTCCCCTATGATGCCCAGCGAGATCAATTGCACTCCACCAAAGAATAACACCGCGATGAGGGTGCTCGCCTGGCCTAAAAATGCCTGAGAACCGGTCAATCTCTCAATGATCACAACTGGAATCGCGACCAGGGAAATGCACATGGCAATAAAACCCAAAATTGTGGAAAGCTGTAGCGGAAAGTACGAAAACCCGGTGATGCCCGTAAGGGCAAATGAGACCATTTTCTTGAGCGGATATTTTGTTTCGCCGGCAAATCTTGGTTCGCGAACGTAATTGACTCCAATTTGCCTGAATCCAACCCACGAAGCCATTCCCCTCAAAAACCGATGGCGCTCCCGCATACTGTTCATCACATCAACAACCTTGCGGTCTATCAATCGAAAATCACCAGTATCCAATGGGATCTTCACATTCGTGATGCGGTAAATTAGGCGGTAAAACAGCTTGGCAGAGATCAACTTGAACCAACTCTCCCCTTTTCTTTCTGCCCGAACTGCATACACAACCTCGTACCCTTCCTGCCACTTTTGGATCAAATTTAAAATCACCTCTGGAGGGTCCTGCAGATCCGCATCTATGACAACAATTGCCTTACCCCGCGCATGGTCTAATCCAGCGGTAACAGCGATCTGGTGGCCAAAATTTCGGGCAAATATCAATGGGACAACCTCTTTGTGTTCGCCAGCCAACTCAGCTATCAACTGGGTAGATCCATCAACTGAGCCATCATCCACCAGCACAAGCTCCCATTTTTTCCCGGTAGAATTCATCACTTCGCCTACCCTGCGGTAGAGTTCACGAATATTGTCCTTTTCGTTATAGATCGGAGCAATGATCGAGTATTCAATATCCATGGTTGTATGTTCCAATCTGATTAATTATCCATTTAGAGGAAATGGATCGACCCCTAATAGTTTTTTGCGCAAGTATTTCGTGATGATGAAAACAGACGCAAGCACCGGCACCACCACAAGCACACCCAAAATACCTTTTAGCAATAGCGCGGCGATGATGGCAACGAATACCACCCCTTCGTGCATGGTAACACTTTTGCCCAACACTTTTGGTTGGATGTAAATTGTCTTTATGTTATTAAGCACCAAATATGTACCACCAGTAATGAGTGCAAATAGCTGGTTGCTCACTGGCAAAACAGCCGATCCCTCCAACAAGGCGATCATCATGGCCACCACAGCTGCCAAAGCAGGGCCGACCTCTGGAACAAGGTTTAAAAAACCAGCCATTATTCCAACCAAAAATGCACCCGGCAAGCCTATCACCACCCAGGCGATGGAGTAAAGGACGGCCAATATGCCCATAAGACGTAGTTGCCCGCCGAGGTAGCCAAGCCATACAGCCCTGACCTCGTTGTACAACAGCCACAATTCTGGTTCATATTTTTCAGGTGCAAGGCCTATTAGCCATCCCCGCAATTTGTCCCATTCCGTCATCAGGTTATAGGTGGTAACAATGATCACCAAAAACCAAAGGAATCCTTTGGATGTGGAACTGATCAATGCCATTGCTTGGTCCGCCTGAACCGCAATGTCGCCGCTGATCGAATCTCGCATTAAACGGATGATCTCGCTTGGTTGCAGTACCTGCCTGCCAAAAAAGATCAAAGGTTTGGAATACTCGATCTGGTAATTCAGCAGGGATGCATCGATATTTTTCAAAATATCACCCAGCTCTGAGAACGCATAAGGAACAACCATTACCAGGATGAGAATGATCAAAGTGAGCGCGACAAAAAAAACGATGTTTGCCGCAGCCTTGCGAGATAATTTGGTGCGGGCAGTTGTGAACTGGATCAGCGGGCTGAAGACATACGCAATCAACCCCGCGATGATCAGCGGGGTATAGATCTCACGAATTTGCCAGGCGATAAACCCAAAGACTATCGCCAAGGCCGATAAAAAAACAATCTTGAGTGGTTGATCCCAATTAGAAGGTGCCATACCACATTAGTATAAATTCAATTTCGGCTTTTTGGCACGTTTGGTCAAATCTTGAGCAGTTCCTTCAATTTATCCATCCGTGGCTCAATGATGGGCGCAGGTTGAACGGATCTCATTGCACTATTCACATCCTTAAGCCCGCTGCCAGTATTGAAAACAACAACCTTGCTTTTAGGGTTAAAATACCCCGCCTGCTTAGCCTTCAGGAAACCTGCATAAGCTGTTGCACCAGCTGGCTCAGCAAAAATACCAATCTTTCCTACAAGGCCAATTGCCTGGATGATCTCGCTATCGGGAACCAATAAATAAGATCCGCCTGTTTCGGTTGCCGCTCTTACCGCCCGCACTCCATCGCGCGGAAGATCAACAGAAATGCTATCTGCAATGGTGGTTGCCCTTACCGGCACGATCTGCTCATTGCCGGCGAAAAAGGCGTTTGCCACTGCCGCCGAGTTTTCAGATTGGATGCCAATGATCCTGGGGGATTGGTTGATCCAGCCTAACAGGCACAGGTCCTTAAATCCCTTGTGGATCCCGGAGATTATGTTTCCATCTCCAACAGACACAACCACGCTCACGTCAACCATATCAACAACATCAGGAGAACCCTGTTGGCGATAGAAGTATTCCCACACCTCAAAAGCGGCGGTCTTCTTTCCCTCAACGGTAAAGGGGTTATATCCAGTGTTGCGGCAATACCATCCAAATTCATTCGCGGCGATCACCGATAGGTCAAAAGCGTCATCATACGTGCCATCTACCAAGATCACTTGTGCCCCGAACACCAGCAATTGGGCGATCTTGGCGGGGGGTGCGGTTTTAGGCGCAAATATGATCGACCTTTGGCCGACGGCAGCCGAAATTCCGGCCAAAGCGGCACCGGCATTTCCGGTGGATGCGGTCACGACGATCTCTTTACCGATCTCCATTGCCCTGGCCACAACAACAGCACTTGCCCGATCTTTAAAACTTGCTGTTGGGTTCCTGCTTTCATCTTTGATGAGCAACTGTTGGACACCAAACTCTTTGGAATGAGGATGCAAGAAAACGGGGGTACCTCCAACAGCTTGCATGGGCGTATTTTCACCAATCATTTTGGATACCGGCAACAATGGCAAGTAACGCCAAATCGATGGATCTGGTGAGGAGGTTACATTGTGCTTTGCTTCCGATCGGCTCAACAGGTCAGCATTGATGACTACATCCAAATTGCCGCCATCCACCGGGCAAGTATAGGTTACCTGCCCTTCGGTATACTCTGCCCCGCATAATGAACACTTGTACCCAACAAACTTATCCATTATTTTGTTCCTTATTGTCCGGTCTTGATGTGTTGCAACACGACTTCTTGGTCTACTGGCAAATTGTGCAGCCGTAAACCGGTAATGTTATAAAGCGCGTTCGTGATCGCAGGTGGAGTGGGGATCAGTACGATCTCGCCCACACCCTTTGCGCCATAAGGCCCAGTTGAGGTTGGGTCCTCCACCACAATAGATGTGATCTTGGGAGTGTGCATGATGGATGGAATGCGATAACGCGACATATGGTCTGTGATCACAACACCATTTTCGGTGATGAAATCTTCCAACAAGGTATGGCCAACACCCATTACAACCCCGCCTTCTACTTGGCCTTGCAAACCTACAGGGTTGATGGCTTTCCCTACGTCATTCGCGGAGATCACCTGAACTACCTTTACCTCGCCGGTATTGGTATTAACTTCTATTTCCGCTGCCTGGCTGGCAAAGGAAAACGCAACATGCATATCTCCTTTAACACCGAGCGGTTTTGTTTCCGGCGCATGGTATTCATATTCCACCATGGTTTTTTGTCCCATCGCTACCAATTCCTGGTAGACCTGCGGGAATGTTAATTTCTGGTCACCAATTTGCAAGCCCGAACCCTCAAAACGGATCAGGTCCGGAGAAACATCAAATTTTTCGGCCATCGCTCCTGTAACATGCTCGCGGAAGGCAATTGCAGCCAACCGAGATGCGTTACCGGTTACATACGTTTGCCGGGAGGCTGTTGTAGGGCCACCATTGGGTGTAAGGTCGGTATCCATCACCAATACCTTAACATTGGCCGGTTCTTGAGAAAGTTCTTCGCAAACGACCAATTGCATAACAGTGACCAAACCTTGCCCAAGCTCTGCAGCGGCCGAACGAACTTCAAATTTACCATCGGCATACAATTCCACATGGGCTCCAGAACAGTCGTCTGCGCCGCCGCCCAAACCTGTGTTCTTAAAGGCTGAGGCAAAACCCCACCCACGAACCAGGTGTTTCGCTCCGTCTACCGGGCGTGGCTTGAAGAGGTCTTTTTCTTCCAAGCCTGATACCCGTACCATTTCAGCCTTCACTTTGTCGATGCACTCAACCAAACCAACGCTATCACGGAGCACTTGTCCCGTGCTGGTTTCGCTACCTACGCGCAGAGCGTTTTTGCGGCGCAATTCGATCCGGTCCATACCCAATTTTTCCGCCAACATGTCCATCACACTTTCAATGGCAAAGGCAGATTGCAACACCCCAAAGCCGCGGAAAGCTCCTGCCGGTGGGTTATTGGTATACATTGCGTAACAATCCGCGTGCACGTTCGGGATCAGGTATGGTCCTGCCGAATGCGTGGTTGCCCTGGTAAGCACTTTTTCGCCAAGCGACGCATATGCCCCGGTATCACCGTATAACTCGGTTTGGGCCGAAACCAAAGTGCCGTCATTTTTTGCGCCAAGCCTTACAGTGATCTGGGTGGCATGCCGTTTAGGGTGAACGAGCAAACTTTCTTGCCTGTCCCACAAGATCTTTACCGGCCGGCCAAGTTTTTGGGCAAGCAAGGCCGCGTGGATCTGGCCGGCAATATCTTCCTTACCGCCAAAACCACCACCCATCAATTGGCCGACAATGCGAACTCGCTCCTCTGGCCAACCCAGCGCTCTGGCTACTTGCAACCTGTCCTGGTACGGGATCTGGGAGCCAACATATACTTCCATCCGCCCTTCTTTGGTAGGAACCGCAACCGAACACTCCGGTTCCATAAACAAATGGTCAGTACTGGGAGTATGGAAAACTTCTTCCATGATCACATCCGCTTGGGTAAAACCTTCAGCTACATCACCTTTCCGAACCTTGATGTGTTTTAGAAGATTCCCGTTCGCGTGTAGTGATGTCGATTCTGGATGGCGGGAGATCACCGGATCGGAAATAACCGGCTGCAGGTCAAATTCAACCTCGATCAGCGCCGCGGCTTCGCGGGCAATATCGGTGGAATCAGCGGCAACGATCGCCAACGCATCACCAACATATCGAACGCGTTCACCTACACCCACCAAAATGGGCCAGTCGTAAATGACCAAGCCATGGTTCTTTTCACCGGGCAGGTCCTCGGCCGTCATAACGGCATGCACACCAGGCAAAGCCCTTGCTTTGTCGCAATTGATGGATTTGAGGAAAGCGTGTGGTACCATCGCACGTCGAACCGCCCCGTAAACCATGCCTTCAAATTCAAGGTCATCGGTATAGATCGCTGCGCCAGTAACCTTGGCCACAGAATCTGGCCGAGCCTGGGCTGTGCCTACCACTTTGCCACCACTGCTGGTAGGAACATGGGGATCGTTGTCAACAGGTTTACCGGTCCGAACTGCATCCGCCGCTTCCAAAATGGATCGCTCAATCGTTGGGTAGCCGGCGCAACGGCATAAAGTATCTTTGAGCGCGTGTTGGATCTCAGCGGAGGTAGGGGAAGGCTGGTGTTGCAGCAACGCATAGGCTGTCATGATCTGGCCAGGGATACAAAAACCGCATTGCACCGCGCCATTCTTAATGAATGCTTCCTGAAGCGGATGCAATTTAAGTTCACCTTTTTCGAATTTTGCCAACCCCTCAATGGTTAAAATGAATTTTCCATTCGCCTTTATTGCCGGGGTGGAACAGGAGAGAACCGATTCCCCGTTCATTATCACCGTACAAGCGCCGCATTCAGATTCTTCGCAGGCGATCTTTGTTCCGGTCAGCTTTAACCTGTTTCGTAACAGGTCCGATAAAGTTTCTCCGGGAATGGGTGGAACTTGGTAGGTTTTTCCATTCACATTTATGGTAAGTGTCTGATTATTCATTATGTATGCCTCCCGCTAAAAGGTCCGTTGCCAGGCCTGAATGATCGTATTGCGGAATAGCTCGGTCACCAGTTGGCGCCGATATTCTGCAGTAGCCCGTCGAGGGCTGGTCCTAAACTTGGCCTCGCCCAAAATGCTTTGTTGGGCAAGCGCAATGGTTTCATCGCTGAAGATTTCCCCACGAAGCAATGCTTCAGTATTGGCAGCGCGGAAGGGGGTTGGGCCAGCCGGGCCGATGGAGATGCGTACTTCTTTGATCAGGTCCCCATCCCGCTCGATCCAAACCGAGTTATTGAGGATTGGCAGAGCGATCCCTTGTGCCCGCATGATTCGCTTGAATGCGGAACCTTGGCATGCTTTTTTTAGTGGCACAAAAAAACGGGTGACAAATTCGGCTTTCCCTTCCAAGATCGATCTTCCCGGCCCAACAAAGAATTCGGTGATCGGGATCCTGCGCTTTCCGGTTGCTGATGCGATCTCGACTTCGGTGTTGAGCGAGAGCAAGCCGATCGTCCCATCTGCCGCAGGCAAAGCATGCGCCACATTCCCGCCGATCGTCGCTGAGTTTCGAACCTGTGGCCCGCCGATCAATCCACATGCCTCGATCAGCGCGTCTGCATTATTTTGAACATTTTGATCTTTGACAATTTGGTTGTGGGTAACGCAAGCCCCGATGATGATCTCAGAGTTCACCACATCGATGGTTTTTAACTCTTCAATCTCTGTGATGTCTATCAGCGCGTTGACGGGGGGATGATTACCTTGGTTTAAATCCAGCATCAGGTCTGTGCCGCCGGCGATGATATTGCTTGGCGCCGGGCTGGAACTGAGAACGGCTACCGCCTCCTCGATGGAGCGCGGTTGGTAATACTCTTTCCAAATACTCATGATCTACGGTCTCCTTACTGTAATAGGTTGGAAATCCGGTTGGCGGTACTTTTCGAGAGTAATCCCCACGCCGTTCAACAAGAACGACCGTCGACCGTAAGATTCAAGATTTTTTATTTGTGATAAATTGTACTACTTACAAAGAAAAAAGTATCCCTAAAGAAAAATTGCCTCTTATAGGGATACTTTTTTGATTTACTTATAACCCGCGTTCACCACGGACATACGGAATACCCAATGCCGCGGGCGCGCCCAAACGCTTTTTGGCGGCACTATAAGAGCCCAGCACCAAAACAAAGATCGTAAACGCGTAGGGTAACATCGTTAAAAAGATTCCCAAATAGGGGTTGTAATAAAACGGATTGCGCATCCCTAATAACATGGTTGGCCCCTGAATGTCCAACACCAGGCGACGCAGCGCGCCAAAGGTATAAGACCCTACCATTGCCCTCACCGGATCCCATTGGGAGAAGATAACCAAACCGATCGCGATCCAACCTTGTCCGGCGGTGGTTAACTCGCTAAACCAACCAGGCGAAATGGCCAGGCTAATGGTAGCGCCTGCCAGGCCAGAAAATAACCCGCAAACAAAAACATAGAAATAGCGGGTTCGGAATACATTAATTCCCAACGAATCAGCTGCAGAAGGTTGCTCACCCACCGCCCTTAAGTGCATGCCGGGGCGGGTATGGTAAATGTAATACCAAGCCAGTGGTACCAACGCATAGCCTATATAAACCAGTACACTTTGGTTCGTAAAAAAGATGGGACCCACCACAGGAATGTTGGTAAGTACCGGAACTGAAATTTTTGGGATGAGCGAGATCACACCGGCCTTGCTGAGGGTCTCGCCAAACACCAAGGCAATACCCGTTCCAACGAAAGTGAGCGAAAGACCGCTAACAACCTGGTCTGCATGCAAGGTGATGGTAATAAAGGCGTGGATCTGGCTTAGTAAACCACCAGCCAACATGGCCGCCAACAAACCCAACCAAGGGTTGCCGGTGCTCACCGTAACACTAAAGGCGGTCATTGCACCCAGCAACATCATTCCTTCAAGGCCTAATTGCATAACTCCGGCTCGTTCAGAAAAGATGCCGCCCAGGGTAGCGAACAATAACACCGTCCCCGTGGCAACACCCGCTTGTAAAATAATGATCGGATCCATGATGCTCGTTACTCCTTGGCCTTGTTTACGATACGGACTCGGTTACGAACCAAATAATCGCTGGCGATCAGACACACTAAAATGATCCCCTGGATCAGTTTTGGGACACCTGAAGGTTGGATCTCACGGCCAGCCAAGATGAGGGCACCAAACAGAATGGAAACGATCACCACCAAATATGGATTAAGTTTCGCCAACCACGCAACAATGATGCCTGTGAACCCGTACCCTGGCGAGATCGCACCCTGAAGGCGGTGGACGACACCCGTGATCTCAGACATGCCCGCCAACCCAGCTAACCCGCCGGAGAGCATCATCACACCGATGATATTCTTTTTGAGCTGGATGCCAGCATAATTGGCGGCTTTGGGGTTATCGCCGATCAGGCGAATTTCATAACCCCACTTGCTCCGATACAAAATAAACCAAACAATTACCACCGCGATCAGCGCAAAAACCAATCCTAAATGGGTCGTAAGCCCTCTCAACTCTGGGATGATCTTGCCGTAATCTGTTAGGCGCGGTAGCCAGGCGTTCTTTGGGAACATTTTCGACATTTGGAACCCACCTTCGGACCAAACGGCGTAAATAAAGAAGTCATTCCACTTCACTGCAATATAGTTCATCATTAAAGTAGAAATCACTTCGTTCACATTGAACTTCACTTTTAAGTATGCGGGGATGAATCCCCAAAGCGCGCCCATTACGATGCCAAATAACATCATCACCAAAATGAAAAGCCAGCGCGGAGAGTCCTCTGGCAATACTGGCAGCAATACAACCATACTCGCGCCAAATGCGCCCAGAAAAAATTGGCCTTCAGCGCCGATATTCCATAACTTCATCCGAAATGCGACCGTGGACGCCAAGCCTACCAGGATCAACGGAATGGCTTTAACCATGGTGTCGGAAAATACCCCAATGTCTCCGAAGCTGGCTTTGGCAATATGCGCGTAAGCCCGCCATGGGTCTCCGCCTACCATCGCCAGTACCACTGCGCCAAGCAACAGGGCAATCACCAATGCTATCAATGTGATGCCGAGCGATTGCCACCAGGTGGTTTCTTCTAAACGGGGTTCTACCTTAATACGGAATGGGATCAAATCTTGGATCGATTTTGACTCAGGCATTTTCAACCCCTCTCATTTCGTTAATTTTTTCCAGGGGAGTTCCTGTCATCATCAGGCCGATCTTTTCCACATCGTTATCAAAAACTTCGCCCATGATCTTGCCATCGTAGATCACATAAATACGGTCACTCAAAGCCAACAGTTCTTCCAACTCTTCAGAAACCAGCAATATGCCGGCGCCTGCCTCCCGTTGTTTTAAAAGTAACTTTTGAACTCCCTCAATGGCTCCAACATCTAGCCCTCGGGTGGGCTGCATGGCAACCATTACCGCCGGTTGGCCCGAAATTTCTCGCGCAAGGATCACTTTTTGCAAATTGCCGCCCGATAGTAAACGGACAGGGGTTTTAATGGTAGGGGAAGCGATGTCATATTCTTGCCGCAAGTCCGTGGCGTTCTTGTCCACTGCCTTGTTGTTAATTGTCCATCCTGGCGCAATTGGTGAATGCGAATAACTTTTCATGATCAAGTTATCAGCCAAACTTAAGTTTGGTGCCGACCCAACATGATGACGATCTTCAGGGATGTGTGATATACCATGGTTGATGAAACTTCGAGGGTCCTGGTTGGTCACTTCGTCGCCAGCGAGGATGATCTTGCCCTTGGCACATTTTCGCAATCCGGTGATCACCTCAGCCAATTCCCGTTGGCCATTACCAGCCACGCCTGCAAGCCCTACGATCTCATTCTTGCGAACTTGAATGTTGACTCCGCGCAAGGCTGGCAATCCTTTGTCATTGATGCATTCCACCCCATCGGTATCCAGCACGATTTCGCCGGGGGTAAGGGGTGGCTTGTGAATATCGAAGGCAACCTCGCGGCCTACCATCAGTTTTGCCAAATCACGAACAGTCATCCCAGCAGGGCTAACACCGGCCGCGGTTACCTTACCTCGGCGCATTACAGTTACTCTGTCTGCTATCTGCAACACTTCGTTCAATTTATGGCTAATGAATACGATCGATTTTCCAAGTGCAGTCATCCTTCGAAGTGTTGCAAAAAATGACTCAATCTCGACCGGAGCCAATACAGCAGTCGGTTCATCCAAGATCAGGATCTCAGCCCCGCGGTATAAAACCTTGATCAACTCTACCCGTTGTTGTTCGCCAACCGATAGTTGCCAAACCTTGTTGGCAGGGTCGATCGGCAATCCCATTTGCTCGCCAAGGTTTTGAATCGCCTTGTCGTATTTTGACAAATTTAAATGAAAACCTGGTTTATCAAGCCCTAATAATACATTTTCAGTTACCGTTTGGGTTGGCACCAACATAAAATGCTGGTGAACCATGCCAATGCCAACTGCAATAGCCTGGCTGGGAGACGCAAATGATCTGCGGACGCCGTTGATCGTAATTGTGCCTGAATCTTGTTTGTACAAACCGGTCAGAATATTCATCAAGGTGCTCTTACCAGCACCGTTTTCACCTAACAAAGCATGGATCTCGCCCTTTCGCAAGGTAAAGTCCACATTATCATTCGCCAACACACCTGGGAATTGTTTTGTAATTCCCAACATCTGCACTACTTCTTCAACATTTTCATGTACCGGACGATGGTCACTCATGATTGTTTCCATTATTCCATTCTTGGTCCGTAGTAAAAGCGAGCCAGATCAAGTGATCTGGCTCGCGGTAATGCTATAAAAAATTATTGGGGAAGCTCAGCGGTAATACCTTCAGCCCACCACTTCATACAATATTTACAACCGAGATTGTATTCGGGGAAGGCATCGAGGTCGACCTGCTCAAGTTTTTCACCGGCAGGTACCACTACATTGCCCTTGCTATCGTTGATCGGTCCGGTGAAGATATCGAAGCGGGTGAACTCGCCAGCAAGCATCTTGGCAAGGGTAGCTTCTACTTCAGCGATGACGGCCGGGTCAAGATCCTTGAGGCCGGGGGTCAATTCTTGGCCTTCCATGAAGCCATAAAGGCCCAAGGCGCCAGTATCAGCATCAAAGTAATCCCAACCAGGTACATAGGTACCAGCGACTACACGCTCGGTAATGTCAGCATAGACGGGGCCCCAAACCCAGTAGGGGGCGGTCAAACAGGCATCCACCTTACAAGAACCATACCAGTCGTAGGTTACGCCCCACTTGCCCTTTTCCTGAGCAACATCGGCAACAGCGGGGGTATCGGCACCGGTGAAGACCACCTGGGCACCAGCGTCAAACAAGGAAGCGGCAGCTTCTTTTTCAATTACGGGGTCATGCCAAGTATTGATCCAGCGAACATCCATGGTACATTCAGGACAGGTCTTCTTCATGCCCAATGCAATGGCGTTGCCCAAGCGAAGTTCTTCCGGGATCGGGAAGGTAGCCATATAGCCAAGTTTGGGGTTGCCATCAGCCTTGGCGCGGGCACCAGCCAACATACCAGCCAAATACTTCATATTTTCCATGGCGCCCATCAGGTTGCCAAAGTTGGTGGTGTTGGATTTGATACCAGTCAGGTGAATGAACATCGTCTCTGGGAACTCGCCAGCAACGATCTCCATCGAGTCGCCGAAGCCAAAGGAGGTACCGAAGATCAAGCCAAAGCCTTTGCGGGCCAGGCTGCGGAATACCTGCTCGGAATCTGCACCTTCAGGAACGTTTTCAATGTAGGCAATGTGGGTGTTTTCAACATTCGCCTCAATGTATTCCAAGCCTTCATAATGGGCTTGTGACCAACCACCATCGTTGTGCGGTCCAATCAGAACCATGGCAACATTGAACTTGCCATCAACAACATCTGGGATCTGGAATCCACCTTCTTCGGCGGCGGGAGCTTCCGCTACTGGCTGTTCGGCAGCGGGTTGCTCGACGGGGGCTTCTGCTGCAGGCTGTTCAGCTGCAGGGGCTTCGGTTGCGGGGGCAGCCGGGGCGCATGCTGAAAGCACCATAGACAGAATTGCCAACAGGACAAACAGATACTTCATGTGACGCATAATTACTCCTCCGTACTTTGAATATATTGTTTCTTTACGGCGCCTTGGATGGCGCCAAATCAACATTCCAAAAACTTCAAGAGCGTACTTCAAACAATCCCTATTATAAATTGATGGGCGAATCCTGATATTATTAAAATTAATTAATTGTCAAACAAATTCTCAAAATTGGTCATTTTGGTCTCCCTGCCAAGGCCGGGTTCTTCACCAAAAATAACAACAACCCCGTTGTCAGGATGCCAGACACGATCGATATCTGATATACGGTTCCAAATCCTATTTGATCAGCGATCCAGCCACCCAAGATCGGCGCCCCAATGGATGCCGGCGCCACCAACGTATTGGCTAACCCAATATACACCGGTCTTTCACCATCTTCTCCAAAGCGTACCGTCATCGCAATGCCAATGGTCCAAAATGCCACATTCGCCAAACCGGCAAAGATAAATACCGGGTACATCCAATAGATCGTGGGAGCATAAAACGCCACAACAGCGGAAAATACCGATGACACAGTACCCAAAACCAACATTGCATGGTGCCCGATCTTGTCTCCCAACCATCCCATGGCAACATTGGCAACGGTTTGGGTAATGGTTAGTGTTGCGGTAAGGTAACCCGCAGTCACACTATCCATCGAAAATTGCCTGACCGAGTATAGGATGTAAAAAGAAAACCCCATCGAGGCGAATTGAAATAGGATTCGGTAAGCCAAAAACCAGCGAAAATTCACATCCCTTTGCAATATCTGCCGGGCCAATTGCCAAAAATGCCCCGAGGAGTCCGGATACTCTCGGCGTTCACTCACCGATTCACGGGTCATTGCCAAGAAACCGTAAGAAATGGCCATTCCAAAAAAGGTCAGCAGAAACACGCTTCCAAAATCAAAGGGGGCATCCAATGATTCAAGCAAATAACCAGCAATGATAGCGGCTCCACTCATTAGAATATTGGCAATTGCCGCTTGCGCTCCAAAGAACGTACCATGGTTTTCTTGGGGAATGATCTTGGCGATCATACTCTGCCATGGGTTTGCGGTGAGGCCGGCTGCAACCCCTTGCCAAACCAACAACAAAAAAGCCAAAGGCAAGGCTACCCACGCTCCATATTGATATAAAAGCCACGCCGACACAGCAAAGCCCAAAAAGGGCAAGCGCTCGTGCAGGGTCATTTGCATCACAGCTGGCTTATAGCGTGCCATCCTGGATACCCATCCAGCCGTGAAAAGTTGCGGCACCTGCCAGCCAACCGCATGGATCGCAGGAATAAGCCCGATCAGCAATGCCGAATCTGTCATCTTGGTAAAAAATAACGGGATGATGGTTCCAAACGAGCCAAAACCCAGCCCCATGCCAAAAAAAGCAGCATCGAGCATGCTGATAGCCAAATTAAATTTTAGGTTTTTCCTTTGTTCAAATTTCATGTTCATTCATTTTACCAATAACAGTTGGGTTGGCCTCGGAACTGGTTTGATTGCACCCGTGGTTTGGTGCTAAACTAAAATCAATGCTTCAATAAATTTGGCCAATCACCCTAATCGCCTACATACTCTGCCCTTTTTTATTCACGATCAAAACGGCTGCATCAATTTATCAAATCAGAGGTGTAATGAACTCTCGGTTATCCTCCATCATCCGTAAAGAATTCATCCAGATCCTTCGGGACAAGCGCACACTGGTGCTGATATTGGTCATTCCGGTGATGCAATTGTTCCTGCTTGGGTATTCCACCACCAACGATGTTCGTAATGTAGCCTTGGCCGTTGTAGACCAAAGCCTCTCATCTGAGTCTCGCCAATTGGTAGACGCTTTTAGAGCCGCGGATTATTTCGAGATCAGCCACAGCCCCGCGTCAGAGGACGTATTGGGTGAGCTGATTGACAGCGGACAAGCCAAAGCAGGCATGATCATCCCGCCTACCTATGCGCAGGATGTCGCCAACGGAACTGCTCAGGTGGCGTTTATCATCGACGGTTCCGACCCAACCATCGCAGCTACTTCATTATCTGCGGCACAACTGATCGGCCAAAACGCCGCCACTAAAATTCTGATGGCCAAAATCAACCGGACCGGCGGTCAGATCCTCCCCCCGGTAGAGATAAGAACCACCGTATGGTACAACCCCGATATGGTCTCTGCTTATTTTATGATCCCTGGTGTTATCGGTATGATCTTGTTCGCTATCACCGCCATTCTGACAGCCACAGCTGTTGTGAGGGAAAGGGAGCGCGGTACCATCGAGCAATTGATCGTGACGCCAATCCGACCTTGGGAATTGGTGTTGGGAAAGATTTTGCCTTACACAATTTTGGCTTTGTTCGACACGCTTGAAGTATTGTTCATTGGTCATGTTTGGTTCCACATCCCCATTCGCTCATCCCTTATTTTAATTGTCGGTATCTCTTCGATCTTCCTGCTTTCCGGGCTGGGCATCGGTTTGTTTGCCAGCACTATCGCGAATACGCAACAAGAAGCAATGCTTACGGTATGGATGACCTTGCTTCCAAGCATTTTCCTTTCCGGTTTTTTCTTCCCCATAGAGGCAATGCCCGGCTTCTTGCAATTGATCTCGTACGCGATCCCGCTTCGTTACTACTTAAGCATTATCCGAGTGCTGTTGCTAAAAGGTGTTGGCCTTAGTGCCATCACCATGGATGTGATTGCGCTGACATTGTTCGGCATCTTCATTATGGGTGCCGCATCGTTGCGCTTCCGAAAGCGCCTGGATTAGTAAAATTTAGCAGGAGGTTACCTTTATGAAACACAATATCCCAACCTTTGTAAAAGCGATTTTTGCCATTCTTGTAGTTCTTTCCTTGGGGGTCTATCTTTTTTTTCAATTAAAACCCGCCCCATTATCGGCTATCTCAGCTTCAGGTAATGTAGAAGCAGTGGAAGTGAAGATTGCATCAGAGATGGGGGGAAAAGCCGATCAGATTTATTTTTCCCTTGGAGACAAAGTCAATTTGGGAGATACCCTCTTCTCTTTGGAAGGAACCATCCTCACTGCCCAGTTAAAATTGGCTAAAGCCAACTTGGATGCAGCCGAAGCTGCTGTTGTTACAGCAAAACAAGCTGTCAATCTGGCCCAGATCCACTATGATGCGACCCTCGATAACAGCAATGCCAACGAAAGGTCTGCTCGGGCAACATTTTGGGGCGAAAGCAATGAACCTGAGATGGACCAACCTGTGTGGTACTTCTCTATGGACGAAGAATACGCTACCCTCATGAACGCAAAAAATTTGGCCATGGATGAGCTGAATCTTGCAAAATTGGACCAAAAAAGTGTAGAGAGCAAAGCGGCAAGCGGCGACTTTTTGACAATTGAAACCAGGCTGGCTCAATCTCGAACCGAGCTGGTGATCGCAAAACAGGTACGCGATGCTGTTTCGGACGCGACCGAAAATAGCGCGCTAAAGGAACGTGCGGATGTTCTGGTTGAGGATGCCCAAACCGCCCTGGAGGAAGCCCAACAAGACTATGACGACGCAATGATCACCGATGGCGCGAATGACATTTTGGAGGCTCGCGCTCGGGTCCATGTAGCGCAAACCAAGATAGATGCGATCGACGCGGCGTTGTTGAAGTACAAAACCGGACCACGGTCTACCCAACTGGCGGTTGCGCTGATTACGTTGGATCAGGCAAAAGCGACTTTGGCCCAGGCAGAAGCCAATGCAGCTGCCGCCAAGGCCAATGTTGACCTTGCGGAAGCGCACACCAAAAAACTGACCATTGCATCCCCGATCGATGGGGTGATCCAATACCGCAATCTGGAGGTTGGCGAGATCGTTACCCCAGGTTCAACATTATTTACCATTCTGGACCTAACCCAACTTTCCGTTACGGTTTTTGTTAGCGAAGACCGATATGGAGAGATAACCCTGGGGCAAAAAGTACTGATAACCGCGGATTCCTTTCCGGGGGTCCAATTTGAGGGCCAGGTAGCCCAAATTTCAGACAAGGCAGAATTTACTCCACGTAACGTACAAACCAGCGATGGCCGCAAGACAACAGTATTCGCTATCAAAATCAAAGTATTGGACCCCGACATGCTGCTAAAACCAGGCATGCCTGCGGATGTTGTTTTCCAATGATCCAGCAAAAATGATCAGCGCAATTGGCCTGCACAAAAGTTTTGGCAATACTCTCGCAGTAAATGGGATCGATCTTGAGATCAGCGCAGGAGAGATATATGGCTTGGTTGGGTCAGACGGCGCTGGTAAAACCACAACTTTGCGTTTGCTGGTTGGCGCACTTGCGGCAGATGCTGGAACTATCCAGGTTTGCGGTTTCGATGTGGCAAAAAATGGAGAATTGGCCAGAAGCCAAATCGGTTATCTCTCTCAGCGGTTTTCGTTATACGAAGATCTTACTGTGTTGGAAAATTTGCGTTTTTTTGCCGAAGTGCGCGGGCTAAAACCTGGCCAATGGGAAACCCAATCCAGCCAGATCCTGGAGTTTGTTGGCTTGGCGCCCTTCAAGGACCGCTTCGCCGGGCAACTCTCAGGTGGAATGAAACAAAAATTAGGCTTGGCAACCGCCTTGGTGACAAGGCCCAAGGTTTTATTATTGGATGAGCCGACCACCGGTGTAGATCCAGTCACCAGACAAGATTTTTGGCAATTGATCATCAAATTGGTTGCAGAAAATAATGCGGGGGATTTTGCGGTATTGCTAACAACCCCCTACATGGACGAGGCTTCTCGTTGTCACCGTATTGGGTTCATGAAACACGGAAGGATCCTATTGCAGGGTTCACCCAACCAGATCCGTAATCAATTCGAAGGCAGTGTGATTGAATTGCGCGCCGAGCCAATTCAAAAAGTGCGAATGCTTGCCAGCACATGGGATGGTGTGATCGACATTCGGCCATTTGGCGATCGAATTCACATTCAGGTTCGGCCGGGTATGGAGAACAAGATCCTTTCACAATGCCAAAAGAAAATTGCGGCGAACCAATTCCATTTTATCGATGCCCGCACAATTCCCGCCAGCCTCGAAGATGTGTTCATCCGGTTCTCATCCTCGGTGGAGGATGCGCAGATATGAATGAAACCGTCATCAAAACGCAAGATCTAACCCGCAAGTTCGGCAGTTTTGTCGCAGTAGATAAGCTCAACTTCTCGGTTTCTGCCGGAGAAATTATTGGATTTCTTGGCCCAAATGGGTGCGGAAAGACAACCACCTTCCGCATGCTTTTAGGGTTACTTACTCCATCCTCGGGTAATGCCACCGTACTCGGATTCGATGTTATTAAAGACACAGATCAAATTCGGCAACAGATCGGTTATATGTCTCAAAAGTTCGCGATTTATGATGACCTAACTGTGAAGGAGAATGTATCCTTTTACGGCGGCGTATATGGCGTCGCCAATTCTGCGGCCATCGATGCTTGCCTCGAATTTACAGGGATGGCTCAACACTCAAAAACGTTAACTCGCGAACTCGCGACCGGGTGGCGCCAAAGGTTGGCGCTGAGTATCGCGTTGGTTCACCAGCCAAAACTGCTGTTTCTCGATGAACCCACCAGCGGAGTAGACCCATTGGCTCGCCGCGACTTCTGGGACATGATCTACAACCTTGCAGATCAGGGAGTGACGGTTCTGGTTACAACCCACTACATGGACGAAGCTGAATATTGCGGACGAGTGGCTATGATGAGAGAAGGAAAATTGTTAGCCATGGATACGCCGCTACATTTAAAACATCAGATCGTTACCGGAAAAGCCGCCGAGATCGCTTGCACCGACATCATTTCCATGATGGATTGGTGCGAGAACCAGCCAATAGTCCAAAAATATTCACTGGCGGGTAACCATATTAAAGTGATCCTGCAAAAGGGTGTTCGCAAAAAAGACCTTCGCAATAACCTGGATAAGGACGGAGTAAAATATGATAGCGTTTCTGCTGCAGAACCTGGCCTGGATGATGTCTTTGGCTTGCTTGCCCGAAGTTCAAAACTTGCAGAAATCAACCCTTAGATGAACCGATCTGAAACAAAAAAACGTCTTCTCAGCCATGAGACTGATATCCTGATCGTTGGCGCTGGCATAAATGGCGCTGGCACCTTTAGGGACCTTGCATTGAATGGCATCCGAGTGTTGCTGATAGACAAGTCGGATTACTGTGCGGGGGCTAGCGCGGCTTCTTCCCATATGGCACACGGCGGCATCCGTTACCTCGAAAACGGCGAGTTCAGGTTAGTAAAAGAAGCCGTGATGGAACGCAACCGGATGATTGAGAACGCACCTCACCTGGTACGCCCCTTGCCGACCGTGGTGCCCATCTTTAAACTATTTTCAGGCCTGCTGAATGCTCCGCTCAAATTCCTCAATTTACTAAACAAGCCTGCAGAACGCGGCGCGATCGTGATCAAGGTTGGGTTGATCCTTTACGACTCCTTCACCAGGAAACAAAAAACAGTGCCCCCTCATAGTTTTGTGGGTGCCGAGGAATCGCTGCGCAAATTTCCTGGCCTGGCCCCCGACATTAAATACACCGCCACCTATTACGACGGACAGATCCTATCTCCTGAAAGATATGTGGTGGATTTGGTAATGGATGGAAAAAAAGAAGGCTCGCACGCCCTGGCTCTAAATTACACATCCTTGCACAAATTCTCCTCTGGAGTTGTAACCCTAAAGGACGAGATCAGCGGTGAGCTTTCTGAGATCAAGCCCAAGATCATCATCAACGCTTCTGGCCCATGGATCAACCAAACAATAGGGGAGATGGGTTTGGAAAGGCACTATGTCGGCGGCACCAAAGGCTCCCATATCATTGTCGAAAACGCCACCCTTCGTAGTGCCATTGGCAAGCACGAATTTTTCTTTGAGAACAACGATGGCAGGATCGTATTGGTCTTCCCATTTTTCGACAAGGTCATCATTGGTACCAGCGACCTGCCGATTGAGGACCCTTCAACCGCCCGAATTACAGACAGCGAGATCGCTTATTTCCTCACATTGGTAAGTCGTATCTTCCCGAGAATAGAGGTATCCCGCGAGCAGATCATTTTTTCCTTTACAGGTGTTCGCCCGCTCGAATCAATGAAGGCAAAAACAGCTGCCCAGATCACACGAGATCACTCCATCAAGGTCGATACAATTTTCGGCACGAAAATCTTTTCATTGGTCGGCGGAAAATGGACCAGCTACCGAGCTTTTAGCGAACAAGTGACGGATGTTTGCTTGCGAGAGTTGGGAATTAACCGCCGTAACCACACCCGGGAATTAGCCATCGGTGGCGGAAAAAATTACCCACAAGTTGGCTTAGCCCAGATCGAATTCATTAAGCAGATCGCCAATCCACTTGGCCGAAAAATTGTGGATGCCAGAGGGCTGTTTGACAGATACGGCACACTCGCGGCAGAAATTAGCAGGTTCATCGCCCAAGGCACACCCACCCCCCTGGCAAGCTTGCCGGGGTTTACAGATCGGGAAATTGAATACCTGGCCAAATTTGAGGATGTGGCCCACATAGAGGATATTTTGTTGCGTCGGACCAACCTGGCTTGGCTCGGTTTTTACAAATTGAATACTATAAAAGAGGTCGGAGCGATCCTTTCCTCGGCACTCAGCTGGGATGATACAAAACTGGCGGATGAAGTGCGCCGTACCGTAGAGATCCTTAAAGCCAACCACAACGTGGAAGCAGGATAAAATTATTCAATGACCAAACTCATATCGATCGTGATTCCGGTTTTTAACGAAACCGAGGTACTTCCAACCTCCCATCCCGCCCTCAAAAATGTAGTACGCACCCTGCCGTACGACGTTGAGATCATATACGTCGATGACGGTTCTTTGGATGGAACCGGGAAATTACTCAAAAACTTGGCGGATACAGATCCACAAACCCGTTGCGTTTACCTAAGCCGCAATTTTGGCCACCAAGCCGCTCTATGCGCCGGGTTGGATCAAGCCCATGGAGATATTGTCATCTCTATGGATTGTGACGGCCAACACCCGCCGCAAGTGATCCCTGAGATGCTTTCTCTGATTGAAAATGGTTACGATATCGTCCAAACCCAACGAATGGAAAACCAAAATCTTCCTGCCCTCAAAAAGGTTACTTCCGGTCTGTTTTATGCCCTCATCAACAAGATCAGCGGCACCTACATCAACCCCGGAGCGGCAGATTTTCGGGCATTGTCTCGCCAAGCGTTGGATGCTCTCCGATCGATGCCAGAATACCATCGATTCTTACGAGGGATGATCTCCTGGATGGGATTCCGATCCATAATCCTGCCCTATCAGGAAGCACAGCGGACAATGGGAACTTCAAAGTATTCAATCGGAAAAATGGTCCGTCTCGCGTCAGATGCCATTTTTTCTTTTTCACTTATCCCGCTATATATTGGCCTAAGTGCCGGGGGGGTATTCATCTTGTTGGCGGTGGCTCAAATCCTGTATGTGTTATACCTGTGGGCAGCCGGAATGCACGACCAGATCGAACCCGGATGGTCATCCCTGATGGCGGTGTTGTTGATCGCCAGTGGCATTATTATGATCCTGCTTGGATTTATTGGCGTGTACATTGGGTATATTTTCCAACAAGTGAAGGGAAGACCTGTTTACCTTACCATGAAGGAACCCCGCAGCGAATGAGTAACGGTCCCGATTCGGAACAATTTTTTGAGATCACCTTTTTACGTCATGGTGAATCTGTAGGTAACTTTGAAAATCGTTTGCAGGGACAGAGCGATTACCCGCTTACCGATTTGGGTATCCGCCAAGCCCAAGCCCTTACCCAGCGCTGGCAATTAGCCAATATAACTTTTGACCACATCATTACCAGCCCACTTAGCCGGGCTGCCCAAACCGCCCAACTCGTCGCAGATGGTTTATTTATCCGCGACCTAAAACAAGACCCGATCTGGATGGAAAGAGACATGGGGGTCTTTTCCGGGCAAACATTTCAGGAAATTAAGCAGGCCAAAAAAAAGCTTCACCATCCCAATCCTTTCGGTTCCCCAGATAAATCCAAAGAAAGTGATTGGGCCTTATACATGCGGGCTTGCCTTGCAATGCACAACTTGTTACAAAATCCTCCCGGAAAGTATTTGATCGTTACGCATGGCGCACTCATGAATATGGTCCTATTATCCATTCTCGGAATATCACCGCAAAGCAACAATGAGAGCCCGCGGTTTGTTTTGCAAAACACTTCCTTCGCTTCATTTCTTTACTTTCCGAACCAACACAAATGGAAAGTTTTGGTCATTGGTGACTGCGCCCATATCCAAAATGCCTGAAAAAAAATCCCTCAGTTCTCCCAAGGCACCATTACCCAAAAACTTCTACTTGCAACCCACTGTAACAGTTGCCCGCCAACTGTTGGGTGCCCAGCTTGTGGTTACCACAAACAATGGAACCGTGAGATCGTTGATCACAGAGACCGAAGCCTATGTGGGCGAAGATGACCTTGCCTGCCATGCCAGAGCGAAAATGACCAGCCGAACAAAAGTGATGTATGGAGAAGCAGGCCGAGCATACGTTTATTTCATCTATGGCACTTACTGGATGTTAAATGTGGTGACCAGTGAGATCGGCTATCCGGCTGCCGTGCTGGTTCGCGGAATTAAGTTGATTGATGGGTTTGAATACGCCAGCCATAACCGGCCAAATCTCACCCCTGATGGCTGGGTAGATGGGCCGGGCAAGCTAACCCATTCGTGCGCTATCGATGGCTCTTTGAACGGATCCGACCTGACATCCACCTCCAACCCTATTTGGATCGGTGACGGCTGGCATGTACCTGATAATTGCGTGACCATTGGCCCGCGCGTGGGTTTATATAATGTACCGGAACCGTGGAAAACAAAACCATGGCGGTTTTTGTGCAATAAAGGATGCTTTATGGAGGAGCAATGGGATTATTAACCGGAAAAAACGCCCTGATCTTTGGGTTGGCCAATGACAGGTCTATCGCCTGGGGCATTGCGCAGGCATTCGCCCGTGAAGGTGCCAATTTGGGCTTTAGCTATGCTGGTGATGCACTGGAAAAACGTGTAAAACCACTGGCCGAACAGCTGGGGGTAACTTTTGTAGAACAATGTGATGTCGCATCGGATGAACAAATTGCGCAGGTTGCCGAAAAAGCCAGGCAACACTTTGGGAATATCGATATTATTGTCCATTCAATTGGTTTTGCCAACAAAGAGGAGTTGCAAGGCAATTATTATGACACCAGCCGGGCTGGTTTTCACCTTGCCATGGATATCAGCGTCTATTCATTTGTTGCCATCGCCAAAGCCTTCCAACCGATTTTGAACCGGGGAGGGGCACTGCTAACCCTAACCTACTACGGATCCGTAAAGGTTGCCCCCAATTACAATATGATGGGCGTAGCCAAAGCGGCTTTGGAAGCAAGCACCCGTTATATGGCCTCCGATTTCGGCCAGCAGGGCATCCGTGTCAATGCCATCTCTGCCGGGCCCATCAGAACATTGGCCGCCAGCGGCGTCAGCGGGTTCAAGGATATGCTAAAGAATTTTGCCGAAATGGCGCCCATGCGCGAAAATGTTACAGCTGAAGATTGCGGCAATGCAGCTGTCTATCTTTGCTCCGATTGGTCTGCCCATGTAACTGGCGAGATCCATTACGTGGACAGCGGTTACAATATTATGGCTGCGGCTAACCCTATAAAAAAAGAAGAATAAATTCACCAGAATGCCAATTTGGAAAGCCCGCGAAATTCGCGGGCTTTCTTGTTGCCGGTAAACAAAAATAAAACACGGTAAAATAATTTTAATAACCGACAGGATGAATAATGTTTAAACGAAAAGAACCGATCGAACCATCCAAACCTACAGTTTCTATTCCCTCTATGGAAAGAATAAATTCCATTTTGGGACCCGGACTTATTTGGGAAGGCCGCCTGACTGGATCTGGAGGCGTTCGCATCGAAGGCACGTTTGAAGGGCAGATCCAATTACAGGGATTATTGGTGGTTGGAGAAAGCGGCAAGGTTACATGTGAAAACCTTCGCGCCGCCACGGTGATCGTTGCTGGCACCGTAAAAGGCAACATTACCACACACAAGTTGGAGATACGCGCAACGGGCCGAATTTGGGGCGATGTATTAACCACCTCTTTCGTCACCGAAGATGGCGCTTTTCTTCGGGGACGCATGACGATGGAAGAAAAAGTGGATCTTAAGCTGGAAACCAGTAACCCACCAATAACACCTGAATCCCAAACATGAATTTCATCGATCTGCAGATCCAAACCTCCCGGACTGCTCCGGCCGAGTTTAAATCTCCCGGAATTTCTTTATTGTATCGGGCGGGCTACTTGCACCGCGACAAAAGCCTTACCATGCTTGGCAAGCTCGCCACCCAACACATTGAAGCAAAATTGACTGTACCCAGCCAGGCATTGCATCAAACTGTGGCTGCTACTTTTCCAGGCTTGGTTGGCAACCAAAAGCCAGGTAGTTTTTTTTTGGCTCATCCCATCGGGCCGGTTCGGTTAACCGTCTGTACAAAGTGCCACTTTTCCGACCGTTTTGAGATCTTCCCGATTGAGCAGCCGAACCACAACCAAACCCAACCCAAAGCACCCCAAATTGTATATACCCCAAACTGCGATACGATCGCGGGATTGGCCAATTATCTTGGCATCCAAACGTCCCAAACATCAAAAGCACTAATGTTTACCAGCACCTCTAATGGCAAGTTCATTATCGTCACCATTCGAGGAGACCAAACCCTAAGCGAGGCAAAACTAAAAAACCTCGTTGGTGATGTACGCATGGCAACCATTGAAGAGATCATTGCCGCAGGCGCGGTTCCCGGCTATGCATCACCAATTGGGAATGTTAAAGGGCTTGTGATCGCAGATCATGCTGTCGATGGATGCCCAAATTTGGTGGCAGGCGCCAACAAGGTGGACCACCACTTGGTGAACACCATGTGTGGAAGAGATTATCTGCCAAATATAGTAGCCGATGTGGTTTTGCCGAATGAAGGTACAATTTGCCCCAACTGCCATGCCCCAACCCAAACCCAACAGGCTTTCGAAGTGATACAAAATGGCCAATTGCGCAGTTACGAAGTGTTGCTGTACCTTTCAGAAACCAATTCAGACGATAAAGGTTTGAGGTTTCCATTAGGCATAAACCCTTATGATGTTTACCTGATGAACATTCCTGGCAGCACAATCGACACAGCGATCGCGATGCGCGCAATTTATGAGGAACTGATTGCTGCCAATATTGCCACCCTTGCTGATGACCGCAACGAGCGGGCGGGCATCAAATTCAACGACGCGGATCTGATCGGATTGCCCATCCGGATCACTGTTGGCGAACGGGGTTTGACCAACAATGAGGTGGAAGTAAAATTGAGAGGGAGTGCCGAGAGTAGTTTCATCCAGTTAGCAACCCTTTTACCCCAGATCATCGCACTAATGGAGCCCCGTAAATGGTAAAGATCCCTATGTCCTCGCCCGACATCAATGAAGAAGATATCAGTGCCGTATTGGAAGTAATTCGCACACCGATCCTTAGCCTTGGTCCCAAGGTGGTAGCGTTTGAAAACGCGTTAGCAACCTACGTTGGCGCAAAACACGCGATCGCGGTAAATTCCGGAACTGCTGGTTTGCATCTTACAGCCATTGCAGCAGGTTTGAAGCCCGGAGACCGCGTCCTGACGACCCCATTCTCATTTGTCGCCAGCACCAACGCCTTGCTCTTCGAGAACATCACTCCCATCTATGTGGATGTAAACCCGCAAACAGGCAACATTGATGTGGCACAATTGCGCCAAGCCGCCATGGATTTGCGCAATGGAAAAACTGATAAATGGTTGCCGCGCAAGAACAGCGGCAACGGCAAGCTTAAGGCGATCTTGCCTGTTGATGTATTTGGCCAACCAGCTGATTACGACGCGATCGGTGAAATCGCCCGCGAATACGATTTGGAAGTCATTGAGGATTCCTGTGAGGCATTAGGCGCAGAATATCGATCCAAAAAAGCAGGTTTATTTGGCAAGTTTGGCGTATTCGCTTTTTACCCCAACAAACAGATCACCACTGGTGAAGGCGGGGTCGTGATCACAAATGATGAAAAAGCCGCTACTCTAATGCGTGCTCTTAGAAACCAGGGCCGCGCGCCAGGAGATACTTGGCTTAGCCACACTTACATGGGTTACAACTATAGGTTAGATGAGCTTTCGGCCGCATTAGGCATAAGCCAATTATCGCGGGTGGACCAATTGATCTCCCAACGGGAACAAGTTGCCAATTGGTACATCAAGCACCTCATCAATACCCCTGGAATTGAATTGCCGGTCATCGTCCCTGAGACAACACGTATGTCTTGGTTTGTGTTCGTGATCAGGCTTGACAGCAAGATCAATCGCGCTGGATTGGTGGCCAGGCTGGAAAAACATGGCGTACCTGTCCGGCCCTATTTTCTGCCCATCCACCTTCAACCCTATATGGTTGAGCGGTTTGGATACAAAGATGGCGATTACCCAATCACCGAGGACCTCGGCAACCGCGGAATCGCCTTGCCCTTTAGCGGCATCATGACCGAAGGTCAGGTTGAGTATGTCTGCCATGTATTAAAACAGGAATTGCCTGGATGATCCACGAATTTCCACCGGGAAAACAAACCGGAATTGCCTTTCACTTGTCCTTGCTTTTCTTATTCACAGCCGGGTTTTTGGCATCTGTTTATTGGCTTGCTATTGGGGCCACAAGCCTTATTATCCCGTTCCTCATTATCACTGTTTTGTCATGTGGGGGGGCAATTTCATTCCTTGGTTTTCGTTTTTTTGGCTTGGCCAAGGCTACCTACCTGGTAGACCGTGATATCTTGACCATCGAATGGGGATATCGGCGAGAGATGATCCCTCTGTCGGATATCGACTGGATCAAACATATTTCCAGTTTAAACGAACCCGTCGCAAGCCCCCGTTTTTACTTGCCCGGCGGTAACTTGGGTGAAGTTCAAGACACTCAACTTGGCTTGGTGGAATACGTAGCCAGTGACAGAGATAACCTTGTTTTTGTGGGAACGGCAAAAAAAGTGTTCGCAATATCACCTGCTGACCCTGCCGGTTTTATGGAAGCATTTGCGCGCATTTTTGAAATGGGTTCATTGGACCAAAGCGGCGGTGGTTCACATAAGTTAAATTTTGTAATGATAGATGCATGGAGCGAGGTTTCCAACCGCTATTTGTGGTTGGCCAACATCTTGCTCAACCTGGTTTTTTTCATTGCTGTCTATTTCATTGTTCCCGCGTTCTCCACGCTCCGCCTGGTGCCTTCATTAAATGTCATGGCAGAGGATCCGGTGCCATCACAGCAATTGTTCCTTTTGCCATCCATCAGCACAGTAGTCAGCGTTCTTGCCTTCATGTTTGGCATTATGGCATACCAATCAGCAGGCCAAAAATTTTTAGCCAAAATGGTTTGGTCGTCCAACCTGATTACTACCATCCTGATGTTCATTAGCATTGCCTTTATCCTTCAAACCGGAAAGTAACTATGCTCCCATACTTGTATTCGCTGCTCGCTGCATTCGCAATTGCCTATTTTGCCTATCGTGCTAAAACTCTAAATCCATCTGGGTTTTTAGCTGCCGTAGTTGTCGGTTTCATAATTTTCGGGATGGGCGGATGGCAATGGGCGATTGCATTGTTGCTCTTTTTTATTTCCTCGAGCGCGCTTACCAAGGCCTTCAAACGAAGGAAAGCCGGCCTGAATGAAAAGTTTTCGAAAGGTAGCCAAAGGGATGCCGGTCAGGTTTTTGGAAATGGTGGTTTGGCAACCCTTTTTGCATTTCTCCACTTCCTTTTCCCAGCAGAGCCGTTGTTATGGTATGCGTTCATCGCCACTTTGGCCGCAGTTAATGCGGATACCTGGGCAACAGAGATCGGAGTCCTCAATCCTGATCCACCCCGATCGATCATCCATTTGGATCAAAGGGTTGAAAAAGGTACATCCGGTGGGGTCTCTCTTTATGGCAGTGTTGGATCATTTTTAGGCGCGGCACTTATTGCGCTCAGTGGTGTTTTGTTCACACCTTTCCCTTCCCAAAGCCCTATCCTGGCATTTCTGATACTTTCCTTCGCTGGCTTCGCGGGTTCGTTATTCGATTCATTCCTGGGCGCAACTGTTCAGGCAATGTATCTCTGCCCCGCTTGCGACAAAGAAACCGAACGCCATCCACAACACTCATGTGGCCAAACCACCCGCTTAATTCGCGGCTGGGGTTGGCTTAATAACGACCTGGTTAATTTTTTCTGTTCGCTATTTTCAATCGGGTTCGTGTTCTTTATTTAGTCATTTTGGGTGATTTTTGGCCCCAAGATCTGGATGCCGTAATACTTGCTAAAACAAGCAGTTACCCAATATTTTGGGTTGTCATTAGGGTCATAAACACCTGCCCAGTTGCCTAAAGACCCTATCTGCAATTCGGTTTCTCCTTCCGCAATCGCAGCCTGAACTTGTACTTGAAGCGAGTCAATATTCTCGGCGTATTTTTTCATTGCCATCTGATAAGAAAATAATGTATTTACGTTACCGGCCAAGCTCACCAAAAGGAAACCGAGTGCAATGCTGGTTACCATGGCCTTGCGGTTTGCTGTAAACCGTTGCGTTAGATGCGGACCAAGCAAATATGCGGCAATGATGGCAGGAAACAAACCAAAAAAGATCGGAATCGGGAATGCCCTGCGTGGCAGGAAATCACCCATGCCGTATGCGGCTGGTACCATGCTGGCAAAAACCGCGCAAACCCCACCCAACCCAAGGACGGCAATTCCCCAAACTGGAAGCTTGCTTTTCGCTTCAGAACCCGCCCCCAGGATGAACGCAAACAATAGGCTTGCTGCGACACCGAATCCCCTGAAAGGGTCTTTAAAAACCGACCGAAAGAATACCAAAAATCCTTCCCAGGAAATTGTCACTATCCCTTGCAAAGTCCTCGGAGCATCAAAAAACTCTTGCCTATTTTGGGTACCCGGTGAAAGAAACATGATCGCCATGGCCAAAATGGCACCAAAGACTCCTCCCAACACCCACATTACAGAAGGAGAATCCCATCCATTTCGCCTGTTCCAACCTAATGCCAACAAAGACAATAACAAGGTGCCGATCTGCATGGCGGTAAAAGCCTCGCTAAACCCGCCATTGATCCAGCCGTAGAAGAATCCCCCCATTAGCCACAACGCCGGCTTGCCGTTGAATTTTGTTGAACGAAGATACACAACCCAAAAAAGATTGAACAATATCACTGCCAGTGAGTGGGTTCGAAACGCGCTATACCAAAAAAAAGTTTGTGGAATGTTGGGAAGTGTTTGGAAAAAAAAGTAAACCAGCAATAAACCAAAAAACAGGGCGTTTACCGATCGGGTGGCTTTTTTCTCTGCCGAACCATCCATCCAATAAATTCCGAGTGTATTGATCGCCACCCATAAGGCTATCGCGATCCCAGGTGCCAGGCCGATCTTGGTTTGGCCAAGCCAAACCAAGGCAATATCAGATGCCACTGCTGAGAGGCGTCCACCCCAGGTGATGAACCAGTACCAAACAAACCTGGCCAATCCCAAACGGCTGGCATCGTATGCTGAACAATAATCATCAGCAATGAATCGGCTATAGGTAGCCAAATAGGCGCTCAGCCCAAAATAAAACGCCAGGGCAGCTATGCCGATAAACTGCAAAATTACCTTTGAAGAGACATTCTTTAACATAAGGCTGCCATATTTTGTATAATAGAAGACAAGATTATATACCTACAAGGTGTTCAATGAAAATCCAGATCCAACTCTATGCTACATTAAAACTCAAAGCCGGTTCCAACTCAATAGAAGTGGAGCTGGAAGGAAATGAAGCCACAGTTCAACAAGTCATTAATGCCAGCCTGGCCAAGCATCCAACGCTCGAATCTTCTTTACGTTCAATTTTGGTGGCTGTCAACAAAGAATACGCATCGAAGGACCAATTGATCACCCCAACAGATACCGTTGCGTTCTTCCCCCCCGTCAGCGGTGGCTAATGGCGACAAAATTAATAAAATATTCCAGGCTCGCGGCTTTTGGCCTGTTAGCCACCTATTATATTTTTTTAATTGGCGTCGATCTGGATACGAAACGGTTTTGCAATTCCACCGGCATCGACTTCTGCGCCTATTGGAGCAGCGGAAAGATCGCCAATGAAGCTGGCATCGCACAGGTCTACGACATTGATTCCTTAAAAGAATTTCAAGAACCGATCTATCCAAAGCCTTTCCCTAACAATGATTTCTTCTTGGTGATTCCGTTCCCTTACCTGCCGATCTTTGTCATTCCATTTCAGGCATTCGCGCTGCTGCCAATTAAAGTTGGGTATTTTATCTGGAATTTTCTAAATTTCATTTTATTATTTTGGTATTTGCATTTCTTCACGCTACAGGTCAGCGGTGAAAAAATCAAATTAGAAACTTTATTTATCGTTTTTTTTTCACTGCCGTTTTTCCTCAACATCCAATACGGCCAACTTAACATACTGTTGGGTATTGCTGCCGGAGAATTTTTCCGGAATTCTCAAAAAGGCCGTCCATTTTTGGCCGGTTCTTGGTTGGCAGGTTTGTTGCTTAAACCACAAACACTGGTCCTGATCCTCCCGTACTTGGTGTGGAAAAAAGACTGGCGAAGTTTGTTCGGATTCTCCAGCATAGGGTTGCTGCTGGTGGGTATCTCTGCAATACTGGCTGGCCCAGATGGCATCGATGGATTTATTAACATCCTGACTGGTTCCTCCACTGGCAGGTCGGCATCCAACCCATTGTTGATGATGAATTGGCGCATGTTTTCTCTCCATTTTGATAATTTCTTGGGCACCTCCATCCATTATTGGATCAGTATCATCGGGGCGCTTGGTACACTCTGGCTGGTTCACAAAATTTTGGCAAATTTGCAACGGCCAAATCCCAATACTGATCTGCTTTCCATTTTTAGTATCTTCATCGCAACCATGCTTGTCACATGGCATGCCCATTTTTCCCAGATCCTCACCGCTATCCCATTCCTGGCAATCCTGATCAACAATGGGCTTATGCCCAACAAGCTGAAATGGAGTTGGTTCTCGGTTCCGATCCTAGTCGCCATTTTCTCATTATTTACGGTAGTCACCCTTAATTTGATCGACGCGCAACCTGTCCAAGTGAATGTATTAAAATTTTTTGGTGGCTTTCGCGGGTTTATTTTCAACCTTTTGTTTTTGTTTTGGGCATACAACACTGCCAGCAAACAACCCAATCCGGCCACACTCCGCCCTAATTTGACGGAACATGCTTGATGTGGTATTATTTTCCGGCTAAAAACCGATTTGTTTTGTATTTAAAAGGAGTCAAGCCATAACCGATCAAGAATTTAGAGTCAATGAAGCGATCAGAGTCAACGAGGTTCGGCTGATCGGACCTGATGGAGGGAATGTTGGTGTTGTTCCCATCCGCCAGGCCTTACAGATCGCCCGCGATGCTGACTTGGACCTGGTGGAAGTATCACCCAACGCCGCGCCACCTGTTTGCCGTGTATTAGATTTTGGTAAATTTCTCTTCGAACGTGAGAAGAAGGAGCGGGAAGCAAAAAAAGCCCAGGTCAAGATCGAGGTTAAAGAGATCCGTTTACGTCCCAAAACCAATGAGGCACATCGTGGTTTCAAAGTTGACGACGCTCGCCGCTGGCTAAACCAGGGGCACAAGGTTCGCGTCACTATCAAATTTCGTGGGCGCGAAATGGATTACCCTGAGATCGCTTTAGAGGACCTGCGCGAGATCGCCCATTCATTGGCCGACATCAGCGTGATCGAGCAAGCTCCAATGATGGAAGGGAAGACCATGTTGGTCGTGTTGGGCCCAGCAAAGGCCAAACCCCCCAAAGAAGGCAAACCGGCTGCAGATCAATCGTGAGTTCCATGGGATCCCCCATGTACATTTTTCCGAAAGGAGTAATTCGCAGTGCCACAAAAACCGAGATCTGGTAAGTTTAAGCTCAAGACCCACAAAGCGACGTCGAAGCGTTTTCGCCTGACTGGTTCTGGGCTTCTGGTCCGCACCAAGGGCGGCAAAAGTCACCTTCGCCGCAACACCTCCAAGCGAACCAAAGCGCAATTCCTTGAAATGGTTCCCGTCTCCGGACGCGGTATCATCAAGCGTATTCGCCGTTTAGTGCCGAACTTAAAGTAGGCGTTTTTATCCACCCATTTATTTAATGCTTCTATCGGGTGTATGCAACTGGAATTTAGGGAACTTTCGACGAAGCCCCTAAACCGACGCCCGAGGGATAGCAGGAGGTTTTGAAATATGCGCGTAAAAGGTGGTCCGCAAGGACATCTTCGACACAAAAAAGTATTAAAAATGACCAAGGGGCAGCGTGGCACCCGCCACTTCCTCTTCCGCCGCGCCAACGAGGCGATGCTGAAGAGCCTTTGGTACGCTACCCGCGATCGCCGCGTTCGCAAGCGAGACCTGCGCCGATTGTGGATCGCCCGTATCAATGCTGCCGCCCGCCTGAATGGCCTTTCGTACAGCCGGCTCATAGCCGCCATGAAGAAAGCCAACATTTCCCTCAACCGCAAAATGCTTGCCGACCTCGCAGTTCGCGATCCTCAAGCCTTTGCCGCTGTGGTTTCTCAGGCAATTAAGTAAGCTCAGCACATACTAAATAATAAAAAGACGCGCCGCAATGGCGCGTCTTTTTATTTTCCGGTTGACTCAAAGGCTTTTTCAATCGCCTGGTATAAAGACCGCACTTTTATCACTTCAAGCCCTTTGGGTGGGTTTTCTCCCGCAAGGTTGGATTGGGGAATGATCGCTTTCCTGAAGCCAAGTTTTTGGGCTTCTTTTAGCCGTATAGATAATTGTGCTGGCATCCGAAGCTCGCCAGCCAATCCTATTTCACCGATAAAAACAGTATCTGCCTGCAACGGAATATCACGATAGGATGAAACGATCGCCATCACGATCGCCAAGTCAGCCGCGGGCTCATCAATTTTGATCCCGCCCACAACATTGACAAAAATATCTTGTTCAATCATTTTTAAGCCCAACCGGCGGGTGATCACCGCCGATAACATTAACAAGCGGTTGTAATCTACCCCGTTGGGGGTTCGGCGGGCATTGCCAAATTGGGCTGCGGATGTCAGCCCTTGCACCTCTACCAACAGCGGGCGAGTTCCCTCAACGGTAACCGCAATCGATGACCCAGGCGCATTAAACAGGCGTTCAGCTAAAAACGCCTCCGACGGATTGGTGACTTCCCTTAATCCTGTTCCAGCCATTTCAAATACCCCAACTTCCGCTGTGGTTCCAAACCGGTTTTTTACCGATCGTAATAACCTAAAACTTTGGTATCGATCACCTTCCAAATATAAGACGGTATCGACAATATGCTCCAATACCCTCGGGCCGGCGATCACTCCCTCTTTGGTAACATGGCCGATCAAAAAAACCGAAATGTTTTGCGATTTCGCCAATTCGCGCAATTGCGATGAGCATTCCCGTACCTGGGTAACTGATCCCGCCGAGGAATCAAAATCCGCGTCGTATACGGTTTGGATCGAATCGATGATGATCACCTGCGGCTGCACGTCCCTAATGTGGTTCATGATCACAGGCATGCTGGTTTCATTTACGATCATCAAAGAATCTGGAAATGCCGTCCCCGCGGCAAGCAGGCGGTCGGCACGCATTTTGATTTGTTGCTCCGATTCCTCCCCGGTTACGTATAATGTGCGTGCTCCACGGGATACCTCCAGAGTCATTTGTAACATCAGGGTAGATTTCCCAATTCCAGGATCTCCACCGATCAGCACCAGTGAACCGGGAACGATGCCGCCTCCCAACACGCGGGAGAACTCGCCTATCGGTACTTGAATCCTTTTTTCTGCCGAGGAGGTGATATCCCCGATCTTTTGTGGTTTCGATCGGGTGACCACGCCCGCTTTGCTGGCAACAGATCTGGAAGGAGCTTCGTCAGCTACGATCTCTTCCACCATACTGTTGAATGCGTTACATTGGGGGCACTTGCCCATATAGGATGCGGACACACGCCCGCATTGCTGGCAAACAAATCTGGAAAATGACCTTGGCATTGCAGTCCCTCAATAATGTATGGTAACCGTAGGGTAATCGTTGGGTAGCGCCTAAAAATAGATGTTATCCTAATTTTAGCTTCATTTCTTCTCCCTCCTTGAGATAGAACGGAACCGCGGGCTATTGGCGAGCCCGCGGTTCTCATTTACCAGGAAGCAGAAGGCGGATGACCCAAAAGCTGGCCATTCCCACAACGATCGTCAGGATTACATTGCGGGTTTTCAAGGCTACAAAGGTGGCAATAATGGCCGCGATCGCCTTTGGGTTATTCCAATCCCAAATAAATTGTCCATTGGCAAACAAAAGTTCCGGGCTAATGATGGCGCTTAGGACAGCGATCGGGACAAAACGCAACGCTCTTTTTAAATTGCGGGGGGGTTCTACCTTGTCGAAGACCGCGATGAAGCTGAAACGGGTAAGGAAGGTAAGCCCTCCAAGCAAGATCAATGTCAACCAAATGCTCATCGGCTTTCACTCCACAAGCCCACCCCAATGCCAGCGAAGGAAGCCAGGATCATCCCGAATTTGAATGGTATGCCAAAAAATAATAACGCTAACAGGCTGGAAACCACGGCCGCCAAAATTCCATGTTTATCGCGCAAACCCGGAACAACCAATGCGATGAATGTGATCGGCAATGCAAAATCCAAACCCCATGAAGAAGGGATTTGCGCCCCAACAAAAATTCCCACAGCAGTACTAACCTGCCAGCTGGTCCACAATAATAAGCCAGAGCCCAATAAATGCCAGTGTTTATTGGGGTTGTCCTCATTTTTTTGGAAGTGGACAATGCTGGCCGCAAAGGCTTCATCGGTTAGCAAATAGGAGAGTACCGCCTTCCATTTCACAGGCAATCCCTTAAGATAAGGGGAAATTGTAGCGCTATACAAAGCATGCCTCAGGTTAATTACAAACCCGCTGATCAGTACCACACCAAGCGGTGCAGATTCTGCGATCAATTTGGCAGCCATAAACTGGGCCGACCCCGCGAATACGATCCAAGACATGTTTTGGGCTTCGAACGTGCTTAGCCCAGCAGAGAGCGCTATAATCCCGTAGATCATCCCAAACGGCACTACCCCCAACAATATTGGAGCTTCATCACGGATCCCGAGTAAAAATTGTTTTGTCTGGCTATTAAGCTGCATAAATGGCAATTATAACAAACCCCCTCTGCTGCCCCGTCCACAATCATTGCTTTTGCGGCACGTCCAATCCAAAAACAACTGCGGGATCTACCAAGCGGAAAGTTCCGCTATTTCTCCATAATCGATAATTTTCCATTTCAACTGGTAGCATATCGGCACGGTAATACCCCATTGAATCAAATTGGGTGGATGAAGGACCAACCCTAAATTCAATATGCAAGTGGGGGCCACCCGTAAAACCGGTCAATCCGGTTTGGGCTATCTGCTGTCCGCATGATATATCCTCACCCAATTGTTGGATCTGCATTTCTTGCAGGTGGGCAAACAAGGTGTATACCGATTCACCCTCTCCGGCCGCGAATACCACTCCCAGTTCAGCGGGGATCTGG
>SXKT01000007.1 GCA_005778035.1 Chloroflexota bacterium | reverse complement strand
CGTGCGTTCATCATTGGCAATGGCCCAAGTTTGCGAAATACCGACCTAAGCAAACTAAAAAACGAGGTCACCTTCGGGATGAACCGCATCTATTTGATGTTCCCGGAACTCGGTTTTAAAACCACCTTTCTTTCGGTGGTCAATGATCTGGTCATTGAGCAAACCGCGGCCGACCTGGCAGCATTGGATATCCCCAAATTCCTTACATGGAGATCGCGTCGATTCTTTGAGCAACCCGGGATCAGCATGGACGCGAACAAAATGCCTACCTTTTTGTATACCACCTACGATGCCCCCAGTTTTTCAGCGGATGTGCGTGGGCGGGTATGGGAAGGCGCGACCGTTACCTACGTTACCATTCAGCTTGCCTTCCACATGGGCTTTGAGGAATTGATATTGATCGGGGTAGACCATACCTATACCGCAACTGGCAAGCCCAACACCACGGTCACATCCGAAGGGGATGACCCAAACCATTTTTCCGCCAGTTATTTTGGCAAGGGTTTCCGTTGGCAACTTCCAGACCTGGAGACATCGGAAATGGCCTACCGCATGGCAAGGGCCAGAATTGAATTGGCAGGCCGGCGCATTGTGGATGCGACGGTAGGCGGAAAACTGCAGATCTTTAAAAAGGCAGACTACACCAGTCTCTTCGACCAGTGAAAAGCGCCCTCTCGCGACCATTTCGTCCAATCCCAATCCGCATTGCGCTCATTGCCGCCTTTATTGTTGTGGCTGTGTGCGCGATATTTTTACGATTTAGCAATCTCGACACCCCATTGTTGGATTTTCATCCGACCCGACAACTTTTCGGGGCTATAAAAGCCCGCGGCATCTATTACCAAACCGCCACCGAAATACCGGATTGGAAAAAAGAGATCGCTTCGAAACAGATAGCGACCGAAGCGGTGATCGAACCACCTTTGATGGAGATCACCACAGCCGCACTTTACAAGCGCTTCGGTGAGAATACCGCCATTCCACGCGCCATTAGCGCTTCGGCATGGTTGATCGGCGCCATATTTTTAATCCTGTTAGCCAAGGATCTTTCCAGCTCCTGGTTAGGGTCACTTGCCGCGGCTGTTACTTACTTGTTCTTGCCGTATGGAATTAAAGCCAGCACGGCGTTTCAGCCTGACCCGCTAATGATCGCCTTGATCCTTCTTTTTTGGTGGTGTTTTGGGCGTTGGACCCGCAAGGACACCTGGTATTGGGCTCTCTGCGCTGGCATCGCGGGTGGTTTGGCAATTTTTATTAAGTTCACAGCCGTATTCTTCATCGCAAGCGGAGCTTTCGGTTTGCTCTTTACATATCGCCAAAAACCTGTTTGGCCATTTCCTTTGCGTTTATGGGTTGTGGTCTTATTGGGCGCCTTGCCGGCGGGTATTTACCTTCTTTATGGCACATTTGTTGATCCGTTTTTGGTACAGCAATTTGGGGGGCGTTTTTTCCTTGAGAAATGGATCGACCCCTACTTTTACCTGAAGTGGATCATAACTGTGGACAATGTGATTCCGTTTGGGCTTGCTGTAGCCGCCACCCTGGGGTTATTGGTTTATGTTTCCAATGCCAAACGAACCCTGTATGCATGGCTTCTGGGGGGGTATTTTGCCTTCGGAATGGTTTTTTCACATCATATATCCAGCCACGATTATTACAGCCTACCGCTTGTACCGATCCTCGCACTCCTCGTGGGTGAGCTGGCTGCATTGGTTGTAATTGGCGATCCCAATTCCCGCCCAACACCCGAACACATTCCTGCCGGATGGTTATACCTATCATTCTTGTTTTTGGCGCTATACACGATCACGAACGTGGTGGAGTTACGAAGTGAACGCGCTAAATTGGTACGTGAAGTAAAAGTTTGGGAGGAGATCGGTGATACGATAGGGCACCAACCCGGGGTGATATCACTGACAACAGATTATGGTTACGCTCTTGAATATTACGGAGTGCAAAATACCAGCCTTTGGCCAGTTTATTCGGAAGTAGAACGCTTTAAGCAAGAATTCGACAAGCAACTTGACAACCGGGCCTATTTTTTGATCACCGATTTTGGGGAGCTTAAAAACCAACCTCAGTTATTGCCTTCGCTCCAAGCCCGTTACCCAATGATCGCCCAGACCCCGGATTTTATATTATTTAATATTGTTGAACCCTTGCCCAAACCATGAAATTATCAATCGTTACTCCATCCTACAATCAGGGGAAATTCCTCGGCGACACCATTCGGTCGGTCATTGATTCTACCCGCCCGCCAGATGAATACTTTGTGATCGATGGCGGATCAAACGATGGAAGCGTTGATACCATTCGGGAGTATGAAGGTTTTATCACCACCTGGGTAAGTGAGCCAGACCAGGGGCAGGCTGACGCCATCAACAAAGGCTTTCGGTTGTGCAATGGCGATATTATTGGCTGGCTGAATTCCGATGATATGGTGCTTCCGGGCACTTTTGACAGGATCTTGAAGGTTTTTGAGCACAACCCCAATGCCGCGATCGTGTATGGAGATGTCTTCTCGATTGATGAGATTGGTGAAACGATAAACCTGCAAAGGTTTAAGCAACTGAGACTGCCAGACCTGATGGCCTTCAATATCATCAGCCAACCCGGGGTGTTTTTTCGGCGCGGCGCATTGCAGGCGGCAGGCTTGTTGGATGAATCGTATCACTATCTATTGGACCACCATCTTTGGTTGCGGCTGGCCCAACAAGGGGAAATGGTTTACATTCCTGAACCATTCGCTGCCGCGCGATACCACCCCGCTGCCAAAAACGTTGCCCATACCCGGCATTTCGGCCAAGAAGCCTTCCGCATGATGGCATGGATGCGGGATGACCCACGGCTGGGCAGCTTGTTTGCCAAGCACAAAAGGAAGATCGAGAGTGGCGCTTACCGGCTGGATGGATACTACCAAATGGAAGGTGGCCAATTTTGGCAGGGGTTGGCATGTTATGGCAGGGCTATAATTATCCGGCCTGTTGTGTTGGCGCTGGAATGGAAACACCTTTTGTATGCGGTGTTGGGCATTGCCGGACTGCAACGGGCAAAAGAGTTATATAAGCAGGCACGGAAGAAAAAATATGGTCAACCTACCCAACAATAAATTGAACCGCTTTTTCAATAGCACCGCTTTTTTTTGGGTGGTGGTTTTTGGCCTTGCAACTGCTGGGCTGGCCATCCGCTTGTATGACCTGACAGACCTGCCTTTGGATTTTGCCCCCACCCGCCAACTATTCTCTGCCATTAAAGCGCGGGGAATGTACGCGGCGATGCTGCCAGTTGAACAACAAAATGGCTACACAGAACTCGCCATTTCCCAATGGAAGGGCGCCCAGGCGATTGAACCGACCATTATTGAAGG
>SXKT01000006.1 GCA_005778035.1 Chloroflexota bacterium | reverse complement strand
GGTGGAGAGGAAAGAGTGTATTGCAGCAGCAACCTGTCGACAGGATTCGAGACCGTCGCGATCACCCGATGCCCAGCCTTTACCAGGTCTGCCAGCAGTTGTGGAGATCCACCGATCGGATCCAAAATATAATTCGTGCTACTTGTTGAGTGGTTTTCAGAAAAACGCACCAGCCTGGCCGGAAAATATGGCTGAAACCGCAAGACAGGTCCGAGTGGTTCACCTATACCTGCCATGGTTTGGGTCGGCATCCTGTGTCACTCCCGGTTATTCTTCGGGGGTAATTTTCCCGCCTGAGTGGATCTCAAGCAGATCCCCATGATAATCTACGGTAACCTTAAAACCAGACATCCCCAAATAAGCGCGCATATCCTCGGGAATGCCGCCTTCCAATAATTGGTCAAATTGCTTGTCGATATTCTTTAGCTGGCTTTCTATCAATGCCTTGCTAAACAGGTCATTCGTGCCCATCATTCTGGCCGCTTGCTGGCTGAGAAAATCCTCCTGCCCGCCGATCATTTTTTTGATCTCACCAAGCACTAACAGGTCGATCTTGCGGGAGGGTACGTGGGTTTTAAAGCCGGCATCGTTGATGATATAGACAGGCTCATCGCCAACACTGCCGGTATCCAATACACGGTCATATTCATCGACCACCAAACCGCCAAACAGAGGCTTCTTCGTCATGGTATCCATGGTTTAGTAATGAACGTTCACCAACGTGCCAACGGTCGCAAATTCAAACACCCATGCAGAATCAGGGATGGACAGGTTCACACATCCGTGGCTCATCGGCGTACCAAAGTTGGAATGCCAATATGTACCGTGGATGGCATATCCTTTGTAGAAATACATGGTATTGGGAACATCCGCAAGGTAATAATCCACACCCGACATATCGGTGTACGGATACTTGACGTACACATTATATTGGCCGGTTACGGTGGGATACTCCCATGTGCCGGTAGACGCGACAAAGGAATTGACCAGTTGATCACCTTCATAGGCGTATACCATCTGTTGGCTCAGGTTTATATCGATCCACCTATCACCGCCAGAAATATTTGGGGCGGGAGCCTCGTAACCGGATTCTACAGGTGTTGCGTAAGGAATGAACCCAGGCTCATCGGTATCGGTCGGCAATGGGGTTGGGGATGGAACACCCGCCAATGCCGGATCTGGCGTCACCGTTACCAATTCTGGTGTAACGGTGCTGGTAGCAACGGGCAAATCTGTTGCTGTTGGTGGCATTGGGGTGTCAGTGGCGGTGCTTTCAACGGTGGCTGTAGGCAATGGGGTATTGGTAGCAATGGGTAGTTGCTTGCTTCCCGATGTGTTTGAGCCATCGGCATCAGGGATGGTGGCGACAGGGGTTATCGCTGGGTCAACCTCTACCCAGGTTGAATCTCCACTCTCTTGTCCCGCCAAACCGGCCAAGGCGCTCCGCAAATCATCCCGATAATACCAACCGATCGCGATCACAGCGATTAAAAGCAAAACGCTGACGACCGTGATCCAGGAGCGCGTCCTTACCCGTAATTGCACATTTGGGCCTCGCTCAACTGCCTGCTGAGGGATCTCGACCACCGGTTCAGGTGCTTCATCAACCTCATCCCGGGCAGAATTAAATTCCGCTCGTGGTTCTTCCATTCCCATTTGCTGCAACCGATTCCTCGCCCATTCCATTCCGCGTTTTGCCCGCTCGCTCTGAGGGTTGATCAGCAAAGCATGTTTTAGGTATTGCAAGCTTTCATTTGGTTGAGACAACGAAGCCTGTAACAGCCATACTTCTTCCAGATCCGGTGCGGTCTGCATTGCCAGGTCACAGAACTCCTGGGCGCTTTTTCGGTCGCCTTTTTTTAAGGCTTGCTGTGCTTGCGAAAGATACTCATATGCGATGATATGGTTTTGGTTCATCTCATTTACTCACTAACCTGTGTGGGGGTGGGTTCAACATTTTCATTTTCCAAATAGCACAGAATTCCGTTTGCGACACCCTGGGCTACCTTGTCTGTATTTTTGGTCAATATTTCGTAATCCAAATTGAGAAATCCGGTTTCAATGATCGCCGCCGGTGTACTTGGGTCAATTTCTTCAAAGGCATGGTATTCGGTCATATCCCGGGTGACACTGTTATGCCAAGGTAACCCGGTAGTTTCTTGGTACCGAGCCTTCATGCAGCCCAATAACCTGGATGAGATATTTTGGTCTACAGCCCCGATTGCCCGAGCCACCTTAAAACCGGTTGCTTCATCATTCACAAAAACACACGAGTCGTTATGAATGGACAAAAGCAAAGCGGCTTTGTAACCTTGCAACTTCTCATCCTTTTCTTTCAGCAGGTCCGATGGGTAGCCACGTTCGGCCAATTTTTTTTGTACCAAGGTGGCGATCGCGAAATTGACATCCGCTTCCGTGGTGCCATCATCGCATACCGCACCAGAATCAAGACCCATATGGCCGGCAACAATGCCGATCTTCAGGTTATTGCTTATGGCCGGGTTTACTACCAAAACACCCTCTTGGGCTGAGATCAAACTTCGGAATTGGTCCGCGATACGAAGGCTGAAGATATCGGGGGTGATCGATACAAACACGGTTGCAAAAATTGCCGCAGCCACAACCGCAGGCACGATAAAACCTGGCCGCCTTGGCGTTAAAGCAGCAGATGACCTTCGCCGATGACGAGGGTGCGGCCCTTCTGGGAACAAATCAGGGTCTTGAGTATCCATATTGCTATCAATATACTACTATTTCGCCTCCCTTTCGTGTGTTTTTAATATGAAGTTATAATGGCAAGGGTAAGCAGATGTGCATTACTGATATGTGAACACTTTGGAGACCCATTTTTTTGAATAATTTACCTGAAAAATTAAGGAACACCATGCGGTTTTGGGCTACAGGCATTACTGTAGTGACCGCGGAGTTCGAATCTGTGCAACACGGAATGACAGTCAGTTCATTCACTTCAGTTTCATTGGAACCACCCCAAGTTTTGATCTCACTCCAACAAAACACCAGAACGCATTACCTGATCAGCCGATCACGCGCTTTTGGTGTCAATATCCTTGGTGAGGACCAAAGGGAAATTTCCAACCGATTTGCCGGACGCATCCCTGACGAGGAAAACCGTTTTGACCAATTGGAACCATTTACAATAAATTCACGCATCCCATTCATCCCTGGAGGGTTGGCTTATCTGGAATGTAAGGTGGTCACCACACTCGGTTCTGGAACCCACACCATCTTTATTGGCGAAGTTACAGGCGTGCGCGATGTGGATGGAGACCATCAACCCCTCATTTATTTCAACCGAGAATATTATTCTTTATCAACCAAGTAGGAGATATTCAGAATATGGGCCCAGGTGTTTATAACCAACAGGAACGAAAAGCCCTTTTGGAACTTGCCCGAAGTTCGATCTCGAACGCTGTGCTCAGTAATAATGTTAAACTGGCCGATCCAAACACCTTATCAGAAAACCTAAAAACGGAGAGGGCTTGCTTTGTAACCCTCACCATTCACGGCAACCTTAGAGGCTGTATTGGGTCGTTGGAAGCATACCAACCTTTATACCAGGACGTGCAACTTCGGGCCATCCAGGCTGCATTGGACGATTCAAGGTTCCAACCGCTCTCCAAGCAGGAACTCGGGCAGGTCAAAATAGAGATTTCTGTGCTAACGGAGCCCGCTTTGTTAGAATATGACACACCCGATCAATTGCCCACATTGCTGCGCCCACACATAGACGGTGTGATCCTACAGGATGGCAACCGGCGAGCCACCTTCCTGCCGCAGGTTTGGCAGCAGTTGCCCAATAAAGAAGATTTTCTGGCCCGCCTTTGCCAAAAAATGGGCGCAAGCGCAGACCATTGGAAAACAAAGCTACTGCAGGTATTTACCTACCAGGTGGAAGAGTTTTCTGAGCATTAAAAAATCAAGGAGAAAAAATATGAATTATCGTCATTTGGGAAAAACCGGCTTGCGGGTTAGCGAGCTTTCATTAGGTTCGTGGGTCACCTTCCATACTCAAGTAGATACCAAATTGGCCGTCGAGTGTATGGCTGCCGCTTACGATGCCGGTGTCAACTTTTTTGATAACGCTGAGGTATACGCGGGCGGAAAATCGGAAGAGGTGATGGGCCAGGCGCTGAAAAAACTTGGCTGGCGCCGTTCCAGTTATGTAGTATCCACCAAGTTCTTTTGGGGCCTGCACGATGGCATCAACGAACGCAACACCCTGAACCGCAAGCGCTTGATGGAAGCGATGGATGGCTCCCTTAAACGGTTCCAAATGGAATACATCGACCTGATCTTCTGCCACCGGGCAGACCCAACCACCCCTATTGAAGAGACCGTTTGGACAATGCACAATATCATTGAGCAAGGGAAAGCCTTTTATTGGGGCACCAGCGAATGGCCAGCCGCGGACATTATGGCCGCGATCGAGATCGCTGAAAAGCACCATCTTCACAAACCGGTGATGGAGCAACCTGAATACAATATGCTTGCCCGCGAACGGTTCGAAAATGAGTACGCCCGCCTTTTCCGCGATCACGGGTACGGCTCCACCATTTGGTCTCCCCTTGCCTCCGGCTTGCTCACTGGAAAATACAATTATGGTATCCCCAAAGACAGCCGCGGCGCACTGCAAGGTTACGAATGGTTATTGCCCCGCCTGACCGACGAAGACAAGATCGCGAAGGTAAAGCAGATCGGTGAAGTGGCCGCCGGGCTTGGTTGTACCACTGCCCAGTTGGCGATCGTATGGTGCCTTAAGAATCCCAACGTTAGCACGGTCATTACTGGCGCAAGCCGTGTATCTCAGGTAGAAGAGAATATGAGATCGCTGGAGTTCGTCGAGAAGATCAATCCAGATGTGATGGCTCGGCTAGATGAGATCATCCAATTCAAGCCTCATAACTATTACCGGGCTTAATTCTGTTCATCCAACCAAAAACCGCTGGGAAAATCCCCAGCGGTTTTTGGTTGATTTATTGTCGCATCCACCTTTTTACAGCCAACTCATCGGGTTGGTGTTGCAAAAGCAGGTTTAATAATTCCACCGGCTTGTCAGATATGCTCAGCATCTGGGTATGCTCCTGAAAAATAAACCCTTCCTGTTCAGCGTACTTGACCATCTGCCAAAGGTGAGAAAAGTAATTTCGGATGTTTAACAACCCGATCGGTTTTTGATGTACCCCGATCTGTGCCCACGTGATCGTCTCAAATAACTCGTCAAACGTCCCAAAACCACCGGGCAATGCCACAAAAGCATCCGATAGTTCAAACATCCGCCACTTGCGCTGTTGCATGGTCTGGGTTACCTCCAAGGTTTGCAGACCGTCGTGAGCCAATGAAGATGTATTCATTGATTCCACGATCACCCCCTTTACCACCCCTCCGGCCTCCAGAACCCCATTGGCCACTGCCCCCATCAAACCTGTCCTTCCCCCTCCATAAACCAACCCGATCTGCCGTTGCGCCAAGACCTTGCCCATTTCCCTGGCCCCTGCCAGGTAATCCGGATGGACGGAATCGGAAGACCCACAATAAACACACAATGACCTCATATTTTCAACACCTTTGCGAAGGGGTACCCGGTAAGCTCTGTAATATTAATATTAATCTTCACAACTCAACCTTGACTCTTCAAATGACAAAACTTTAGAATCAATTATATGGAATACAAGGATTACTATAAAGCACTTGGTGTAGACAAAAGCGCCTCCGCTAACGAGATTCGTTCCGCATTTAAAAAATTAGCCATGAAATTTCACCCAGACCGGAATCAGGGTGACAAGCAAGCCGAGGAAAAATTCAAGGAAGTCAATGAAGCCTATCAGGTTCTTTCTGACCCTGAAAAGAAAAAGCGCTACGATCAGTTAGGCAGTGCCTACTTCGATTATCAACGCGGTGGCGGGCAACCTGGCGGTTTCGATTGGAGCCAATGGTCTTCACAGGGCGGGCAACCCGTTGATATTGGTGACATCTTTGGCGGGCAAGGCGGCTTTTCAGATTTCTTCAGCGCTTTTTTTGGCGGCATGGGGGGTATGAACACTGCCGGCAATATGCGCGGGCAGTCCAGTTTCCAGCGCCGACCCAATTATGAGCAATCCATTACGGTTAGCCTAACAGAAGCCTTCCAGGGGTCAGCACGCATCCTCGAAACCACTTCCAAAAAAATTGAGGTGAAGATACCCGCGGGTACCAAAACCGGCACCAAGATCCGCGTACCCGGAGCATCGCCGGACGGTACAGACTTGATCCTCAAGATCAGCGTCGCAGACGACCCCCGCTTTACCCGTGATGGGGACGACCTATTTACAACTGCCGAGGTGGACGTGTTCACCGCCATTTTGGGGGGTGATGCCGAGGTTGAAACTATGACCGGCAAAGTTAAACTTACCATCCCCGCCGGTACCCAGGCAGACCAAAAATTTCGGATACAAAAAAGGGGCATGCCCCACTTAAAAGATCCCTCCATCAAGGGCGACCTTTTCATCCAGTTAAAGATCAACATCCCCAAAAATTTGTCTCCCCAGCAAAAAGACCTGATCCGACAAGCTAGAGACCAATAAGCCCCGTACATCCCAAGGAGAAAAATGAAAAGATATTCCATCCTTTCAATATTTATTGTGTTTATTTTTATTACCAGCGCTGCTTGCAATCTCTTAGACCCAACCGCGCTTGGCAAATTAGAATCTGCCCTAAAAAACCAGATCGAACAGCAAATAGAACCCCAGGAATCAACCTATCAACAACCAGCCATCCCCGAGATCGTGAACGCCAGCCCGTTTGAGCAGAACCTGGCTGGCCTTTACCAAAAAACCATCCCTGGCGTCGTATCAATCCAGATCATTTCGCAAAATGGGGGCGGATTAGGGACAGGATTTGTCTTCGACCAGAATGGCCATATCGTCACCAACGAGCATGTCATCGATGGCGCAACAGCGATTGAGGTGGATTTTCACTCAGGGTATAAGACCACTGCAACCCTGGTTGGCGCAGATAAAGATTCTGACATTGCGGTCATCAAAGTGGACGCGCCTTCCAGCGAATTACACCCCTTGCCACTTGGCGATTCTCGTTCGGCGATGGTCGGCCAATCGGTTGTGGCTATCGGCAACCCATTCGGCCTTAGCGGGACCATGACACTGGGCATCGTCTCGGCGCTGGGCCGTACCCAAGATTCAAACCGAGAAGCTACATCAGGCGGCAATTTTAGCGTTGCCGATATGATCCAAACCGACGCTGCCATCAACCCCGGCAATTCTGGCGGCCCATTGCTGAACCTGGCAGGCGAAGTGATCGGCATCAACCGAAGCATTCGGACCGGTAACAGCACAGCCCAAGGAGAGGCCAGCAACAGTGGGATCGGTTTCGCCTTACCTATCAACCTTGCCAAGCGGGTTGTGCCGGCTATTATCCAGTCTGGCAAGTTTGAATACCCCTACATGGGAATTTCTACCCTCAACAGCGAAATGATGAGCCTGCATGTCATCCAACAACTCGGCTTGCAAAAAATGACCGGTGTCTACGTCACCGACGTCCAGCCCGGCGGCCCCGCTGACCTGGCCGGCCTAAAGGGAGCCTCAGCTGATACGAGCCTGCCAGGCTTGTTGTCTGGCGGTGATTTGATCATCGCGATTGATGGGAACGAAGTAAAAATTTACGATGACCTGATCGGGTACCTCGTTGAGTTCAAATCCCCTGGTGATACCATCACCCTTACTGTCTTGCGAGGTTCAGAGACCGTAGACCTGCAATTGGAGCTTGTGCAAAGGCCATAACAGGTGGTGGTGCTAAAGCGGCAAAAAAGGTGGGCACTTATGCGCCCACCTTTTTAAATTAGCCAATCGTTTATCGATAGCGTTCTTCCCTCCATACATCCGCCCGGTTATGGTACCCGGCTTGTTCCCAAAAGCCCAAACGGTCTTCGGCAACAAACTCCAAGGCCCGCAACCATTTTGCCCCCTTCCAAAAATACGGCGTTTCATCGCTCTCTCGTCCCGGAATAAACCCAACCACACCCCGCAAGGGGTAGCCATGGTCCGGGTCCAATGGTTTTCCGTTGAAATGGGTGGCCAACAAGAAACTGGGCTGTAAAACCACATCCAGCGGCAGGTTGGCAGTATAGCCAAACTCGGCATGCTGAATGACGTATTTGGCGGTTGGTTTTAATTTCAACAGTCCGGCATGGATCAGGTCGGTAACAGAAACCCCTTCCCACTCGGTATCAAATTTACTCCAGCTTGTTACACAATGAATATCCATGGTGAGTTTCGTTTTTGGCAATTGGTTGAACTCATCCCATGAAAAACTGAGCGGTTGCTCAATCTCACCATACATTTTCATGGTCCATGTGGCGGCATTAAAACCGGGAACGGGTCCATAATGCAGAACCGGGAATTTCAGTGTCAGGGCTTGCCCGGGTGGCAGTCTGCCTTCCATCCTCACTTTTTCTTCTTCTGTTCTTCGTTCCAAGTTACTCATACTCACCTCTCGCGGGGGATTTTCTCCCTAAACTCATTCCAAATCAATTGGCGCTCTTTTTATCCTTTAACCACGCCAGCAATTTTTCGTCACTCCATGTATTTATCACATCTTGTGGTGTTAGCCAAGCCCTTTTGGCGATCGCGACACCGAAAGACATCGCTTCCATATCTTTGGCGCTATGCGAATCGGTGTTAATGCTGATCTTCACTCCCAATTCCTTTGCGCGGCGGGCGTATTTGTCATCCAGATCCAAACGGTAAGGGCTGGCATTGATCTCCATCGCGACGCCACTTTTTGCGGCCGCTTGCAGCACCGCCTCCATATCCAGATCCGCCCCTTCACGGTCCGGTATCTTCCTCCCTGTAGGATGTCCAATGATATCTACATTCGGATTGTTGATCGCGTTGATCAGGCGGGCGGTAACCTTGTCTCTCGGCTGCCGCAGGCTGGTGTGCAGGCTTGCCAAAACAAGGTCCAGCGTAGCCAAAAAATCATCGGGGTAGTCCAATTCGCCATCCGCTTTTATCTCCACTTCCGCCGCGTGCAAGATGCGGATGCCATCCCCCACCTCACGCTGGGCTGCCTCGATCTCCTTTTGCTGCTCGGCGTGCCGCTCTATGGTAAGGCCGCCTGTAACACCAAGGCTTTGGGAATGATCGGTGAATGCGATCACCTTTAACCCACGTGCCATCGCTGCACGCGCCATTTCCAAAATACTCATTTCACCATCAGACCATGTGGAATGGTTTTGCAGGTCAGCGCGGATGTCTGCCAACTCTACCAAACGTGGTAATTTCCCCGCTGCCGCCAACGCCATTTCACCCAGGTCTTCACGCATCTCAGGTGGTACCCATTGCAAACCCAAAGCAGCATACAGGTCTTGCTCGGTGGCAAAAAAGTGCTCGGTACCGTCCTGGCCCATTAAAGAATGTTCTGACAAAGAAAACCCCTTGCTCAGTGCCAATTGGCGCATGGCCACATTATGCTCTTTTGACCCGGTAGCATATTGCAAGGCAGTTCCAAATTTGGCCGGCGGATGTACCCAAACTTGGGCACGCACCCCGCTGGAAAACTCCACACTGCTTTTTGTGGCCCCCTTGCCCAATACCCGCGATACCCCTGCCAGCGATGTAAAGGCATCCATCACAACCGATGGATTTTCCGACGCCACCAAGATATCCAGGTCTCCTACGGTAGACCTGCCTCTGCGATAAGAACCCGCAGGCGATACAGTGGCCACGCCGGGAAGGCTACCGAGGATATTGCACAAATCTTCAACTACCGGAGCGGCCTTCCACAAGGGCAACCTGTCGCTCCGCCGAGACAAACTTTCCATGCCGTCCAGGATCAGTTTTGCCGATTTCTCACCCATTCCCGGCAGGCCGGCAACTTTGCCATCTTGCGCTGCCTGCTTCAATTCTTCCATCGTGGTGATCCCAAGGCTCTTCCATATCAGGGCTATTTTCTTTGGTCCCAAACCAGATATTTGCCTCCACTCAGCGAGGCTGGCCGGAATTTCTTTTTTTAGGTCTTCCAAAAACCTCAGCGACCCGGTCGTGAGTAACTCATCGATCTTGTCCGCGATCGCCTTGCCTACGCCGGGGATCTCTCGCAGGGTACCTTCTTTCCAATACTCACTTGCTTCCCTGCCCAAATTTTGCAAGCTTTCTGCCGCCTTGCGGTAAGCCAAGATCACATAGATCACTTCACCTTTTATCTCCAACAGATCGGCGATCAGGTTAAATATGGCGGCAAGTTGTTGGTTGTTCATTTTTCACAACTCCTATTAGAAACCGAGTTTCTTGATCAGGTCTTGCTCAGAAGCTACCTTTTTTTCCGAACCCATCAACTGCTCCCAAAATTCTTGGTCGTACCTGCGCGACCGTATGGGCAATGGCATTGGAACACCCCAACCCATCAGTAATACTTCTTCCTTGGGTTGCAGGCGGGCAAGCATGCCCTTTATTGCCTCTCTGCCAGCCAAACCGGATAGTACGGCGTGAATATCATCTTCATCGCCAAGCCAACCGCTGATGCGGGTACCAAGCTGGCTCATCACTTCATCATAGATCTGTGATGGGCGTTGGTCTACGACCAGCAAGGTTACATAATACTTGCGTAATTCCCTTGCGATGGTAGCAAAGCTGGTTTGGTTTGCGATCTCGCGATTTAGCAGTTTGTGTGCTTCTTCCAACACGATCACCAATGGTCTTGGTTCGCTTTGGCCGTGAGCCCTAAACTCATTGGTGCTCTTTTCCCATGCCTCCCTGATCAAACGAGTGATCAGGTTAGCCACCAAGAGATAATCCAGGTCTGTCTCGTGATCACCAAATGACAAAACGACATGGTTGCCATTTTGAAGGTTGGTTATGATCTCTTTGATACCATCGGACCCCGGTTTTTCTACGATGTACTTTTTATTGAACAAACGGCGCATTTTATCGAAGAGGCCTTCGGCTGCCATCACATTGACCCCGTTTTGACCAGCCCACGCAGCCACGCTTTCGGGGTGCGGCACTTTCTTTATTTTGCCTCTCTCGTCCTCAACCTCGATCTCTTCCCGGTTCATATTTTTCAGGCTTTCAAACCAATGGGAACCAAAAGTGCTTTCCAGAGCGCTTAGTACGGTGGGGGCGGTTTCTCGCAGGTTAAGGGTCCGCGACAACATTTCAATGTCGCCGATCGAGATATCCTTCATCGCTACTTCAAGATCAAAATCGGGGCGTTGTTTCTGCCGGATGAACGCGCCTGCACCCAACCCCACAACCTTGACCCTGCTTTTAAATTTTGTTTTAAGCCCAATGACCTGTTTTTTTGTGTCTGAGGCGATATCATCGTAGCCATATTCATTGTGCATATCCAACACAAACACACTTGCTTTGTTGTATTGCATCAAACCCGCCAACACCAATCGGGTAAGGAAGGATTTGCCAGTGCCGGTTGCGCCAAAAACCCCCGATGACCGTTGTACGAATCGGTCCAGGTTAATGCAGATGGGGTGGCCTTGCTCGCGGGTGCTGCCGATCTCGAAGTTGCCGACATCCTGCGGCGACCCAAAAATGGTCGCGATATCCGAGCCATCTGCCAGTGCTACGGAAGAATGATGCATGGGGACGGTCTTCACGGGCAGCAAACGCGGTTCTTTCTCCGCACTGTGTTCTTTTCGCCAAGCATCATACTCCGGGCTCAATGGGTCCGGGCCGCGTTCCAACATCAGTTGAGGCAAGATCTCGAGATTGGTGAATAATGTTTGGCCCTGAAGCGCCCTGGAGATGATCGGTGGAAATTTCCGCTCGGTTTGCTCGTCCGCAAAGCGCGGATCCGTTGAACCCAACCGGATATCTGTTACCAGGCCGTAAAACCGATAGGTACCGCTGTCGGTTACAACAAAGCTACCCTCCTGCACCTTGCTGGGCTCAACCACCAACCGCGCTGAAAAAGAATCTCGCAGGCTGCCACCAATGATATAACCGATCGGATCTGGTTTGCTCATCACTCCTCCTGTCCATTATTCAAGGAGGGTAAAACCTCTGAGATGGAATTCAAAACATCCATCAAGGCTTGGTAATCGTCCCTCAGCTCATTGATCAATTGCCTGATCGCTTCCCCCATCCATGCTTCTGCCTGGCTGCCATGGGCAATTGCCGCCAGCCGCAAATGGGCCGCCACCAGTTCCCCAATAGGGGTGTTTTGGCCGCGCAAGATATGGCGCAAATAGCCATAATTGCCATAATTTGTAAACTCGTTGGTTTCCTCGTCGGAACATTGGAAGATCCTATCCAAACTAAGCGGAGGTTGGGGTGGAAGGGAATGGCATATCTGGCCCAACCTTCGGTACCCCACCGAAACCACCGTCATCTCTACCGGCACGATCCTTCGTTCCCGATTGTCTCTCAGTACTTCCTCACTGATCTGGCCGGCAGAAGTAACCAATTGGCGCACCAATCCGTCATCATCGATGTGGATATCCTGGATCACCCCATATACATCGTACCCGTCATAAACCGGTGCCCGCACCAACGATCCAAACATCGGTTCGTTAAATTGCGATACCGAACATCCAACCACGAAGCCCGCGGTCCCTGCCCTAAGTAGTTTTCCGATCTCAATAGCTTCCATTTTCACTTGCTCCTATGCCCCATACCGGGCACGGCGTGACCCGTCTTTTGCTGTTTGCTTGTTAGACCGCACAGCGATGGTTTGGCCGTGGTCCTGGTTGATCATTTCCATTTGGAAGATTTCCTCAATGTGTTTTTTTTCCTCGAAATTTACCACCGCTGTTTCGTGGGCGCGGTGCAGAACATACGGAAACGGTTTCGCGCCCAGCATCCTGCACTGGTTGACCAAAACAGAATGCAAAAACTCAACAGCCTGGCTGTCTTTGGCCACCCATGCGGGAATCTCTACCCGCGCTATTTGGGGGGCATTTTCGTACTCACCAACATTCAGGTAAAAAAAATGGATCGCAAGGTCGCCCGTGTAATCCAATTCGGCCTTGCTCTTTAGGGTAAACACAGCAGAACGTTGGGATGGTTTGATCATCTCACCCATGATCCAATGATCGCTGATCCCGTCCAAGGGATGATGGTTCTTTATCTCCGCTATCTGTTGTTCATCCGCCATCGCAACTTCCAACATCCTTACAACAAGGTTGGAACCTGGCCGGTCAATATATCCTGATACAACTGCCTTCAGGTCCCGCAATTGGGATAACACCGATAAATATCGGCGCAGGTTGGCCTCAAATAGCTGCCCTTCTTCTCCTTCCCGTTTGCCCCACAGCTCTATCGGCCCATCACTAAAAGTAAAAACCCCGCCATCGGCACCGGACTCACTATTTGCCAAGGTTAGCAGAAGCACTCGTTCTTCGGTGTCACGCATCAACCCCAACATGGCGTCTGAAATGGGGCTGCCCGAAGGAGTGGCCAATTTATCGGGAGATAGCAGAGTGCTCTCGGTAAAAATATCCGGTGGACTTCCGCTCCCCAGCCGGAAAATGATCGCCCCCGTATTGATCAATCCAAAATGGGCTGCTTGGTGCCTGTCCGGCAAGATCTGCGAGCCATCCACGGCGATCAGGGTCGCGTGGATGGGAGCATCCTTAGCCGCGAAAGACGCGGTTACAGGTTCTCCACCCGGTGCGGCACATCGCACCCCTGCATCCGCCAGCCTGGCCTTCTCAAGTTTTTTGGCAAAATCATCACCTCGGGGTTCAAACTCTGCCATCCAATGTTTCGCCAAGATCTGGCGTTTTTGGATCTCCGCTTGTTGGCTGCGCTGGTAACTTACCAGTTGCTTCACTTGCTGATAAACCTGTTGAAAGTTGATCGCCATGGCACCTTTCGAATATTGGGTTAATTATAGGCTTTCAGTGACGGCCTAACAATGTAATTAACTTTGCTTGGAACTTTTTGTATAATTTAATCGTTCTTTAGTTAAGAACAGGAGAAAAAATGAAAAATCTATTTAAGCTCGTATCAGTAACAATTTTGGCTGCCTTCTTGCTTACATCGTGTGGTAGTGTAGCCGCCCCCCAGTTTTCGGTGAACCCCAACCAAACAGACCGCGCGATCATGGTCAATGGGCTTGGTAAAGTAAAGATCAAACCGGATATTGCCTACATTTATGTTGGTGTTCATACCGAACGGGCAAGCGCCTCTGAAGCAGTTGCCGCCAACAATGCCAGCACCACAAACTTGATGGAAGCATTGAAGGCCAATGGCATTGCCGAGACGGATATGCAAACGTCCAACTTTAGCATCTGGCAAAACACCCCTTACGGGCCCGATGGCCTGCCCGCTGGTACTACATACGTGGTAGATAACCAGGTTTATATAACGGTTCGCAACCTGGAATCGCTTGGAAAAGTGTTGGATTCTGCCGTTCAGGCCGGCGCCAATAACGTCAATAGCATCCAGTTCGATGTCGCCGATAAATCGGGTGCGCTCAGCGAAGCCCGCAAAGAAGCCGTAAAGGCCGCATTGGCGCAAGCAACAGAATTAGCAGAAGCAGCCGGGGTGAACCTGGGTGATGTAGCCAGAATTGAATACACCGATGGCAACTATAGCTATAACTACATGGGCTACGGAATGGGCGGTGGCGGTGGCGGGGAGATGGCCTCTTCAACGGTGCCGATCACTACCGGCCAAATGGAGATCACGGCCAACGTAAGCGTCACGTATTTGATCAAATAACCATTCTTGATCACCAGAGCGGAGCCCTCATGAGGGCTCCGCTTTTTTTATCCGGATTACGGGAAGGTATAATGGTTTTGCTCGTTAGCCCCCAAAATACAGGAGACCCCTTATGCTAAATGTAGGATATATCGGCCTTGGCCTCATGGGAAAATCGATTGCCCGCAATATATTACGTGCGGGTTTCCCCCTGGTTGTTTACAACCGCAGCCATGCTGCTGTTGCCGAATTGGTATCTGAAGGGGCAACTGAAGCCCATTCCGCGGCCGAGGTAGCCGGATCGGTAGATATTGTTTTCACCAACCTGCCAGACTCACCCGATGTGGAAAAAGTGACGTTGGGAAAAAATGGGATCCTTGAAGGCGGCAAAAATGGCCTCATCTTTATCGATAATTCAACCATCAAGCCAGCCACCGCCCGTTTGGTTCACCAACAACTTGCAACTGCCGGCATTTCCGCCCTGGATGCCCCCGTCAGCGGCGGGGATATTGGCGCACGCAACGCTACCCTTACCATTATGGTTGGCGGAGACGCGACCGCGTTGGAACGGTCTTTGCCGGTATTGAATGCAATGGGCAAATCTGTCACCCTGGTGGGAGGCCCTGGGGCCGGCCAGGTAGCCAAAGCTGCCAACCAGATCATGGTGGCGGCGCAAATGGTAGCAATGGGCGAGTTGTTGATCTTGGCAAAAAAGAGCGGGGTAGACCCCCAAAAAGTGGTGGAAGCGATCAAAGGTGGCGCAGCCCAATGCTGGACCCTCGATGTTAAGCCGCCACGTCTCTTTAGCGGCAACCGCGCACCTGGTTTTAAGGCATACATGCAAGCCAAGGACCTCAACATCGTTCTCGACACCGCCCGCGAATACGGCGTTCCATTACCCTCCACTGCCCAAAACGCCCAGTTGTTTAGCGCCATGATACAAATGGGCATGGCCGACCTGGACAATTCTGCGGTCATCGGTGTTATTGAAAACCTTGCCGGGATAAACCTGTTAGGAGACCAATGACCAACAGCCAAACTACAACGGTCATCAAGGAATACGCCTTTGTCATCCTTGGTTCGTTAGCCCAGGCCGTTGCGTTACGCATCTTTTTTATTCCCGCCCAGCTTGCATCCGGCGGGGTAAGTGGCATAAGCCAGCTTATCAACTATTTTAGCGGCTGGCCGATCGGCCTTATGACCTTTATTGGCAATGTGCCGTTATTTTTGTTGGGATGGAAGTACCTGGGTGGCAGGCAGTTTGCCCTGAGAACTGCTGTTTCGATCATCACCTTGTCTTTTTTTACCGATACCTTGGTCTATTTGCCCTTTATCCCCGCCGATGGTATCACATCAGACCTGGTGTTGAACACTTTGTATGGCGCGGTTGTTGCCGGCTTTGGTTATGGGTTGGTATATAAAGGCCAGGGTACCAGTGGCGGCAGTGATGTTTTGGCGCGCATCCTCAACCATAACAAGGGCATCCCGATCACCCAAAGTTATTTAATGACCGATACGGTTGTGATCTTGGGAGCCGGCTTCATCTTTGGTTGGGAAAAAGCGCTTTATGCCATCATAACGCTATATGTAAGTGGCCTGGTAGTAGATACCACCCTGGAAGGAGCGGGCACGGTTCGTACGGCCATGATCATCACCACAGAACCTGAAAAAGTGTCGGAAATGATCTTGCACCAAATGGAAAGAGGAGTAACCATGCTTTCTGGCACAGGGGCGTATACCGGCACGGAGCGCCCGGTACTTTACACGGTCGTAACCCGTTCCGAAGTTCAGGTGCTGAAGAATTTGGTGCAAAAAAGCGACCCGGGTGCCTTTATGGTCATCGGGGCCGCTCACGAAGCACTGGGAGAGGGGTTTCAAGCCTTCACCAAGAACTGATGAAGTTCGCTTAGCGCTTTCCTGTTTTCTTTTTTCGTTCGATCTTGTACCCAAAGCGGGTCAGGATCATCTCATTATCCCGCCAATCTTTTTCTACCTTGGCCTTAAGTTCCAGAAATACTTTTCGGCCGCTCATTTCCTCGATCTGCTTGCGGGCAGTGATGCCGATGCGCTTAAGCATTGCTCCTCCCTCGCCGATCAGGATACCCTTTTGCGACTCCCGTTCAATGAAGATGGTGGCGTGGATCAACGCCCCGATTTCTCCCCGTTCTGTGTATTCATCAATACGAACATTTACGCCGTGGGGTACCTCTGACCGCAAATGCAGCAAACAGGCTTCCCTGATCAGGTCGGCGGCAATATCACGCTCGTATAGGTCAGTCACTACATCGGCATCATATTCCGGTTCACCATCAGGCATTTTCTCGATCACCGCTTCCAGCAGTTTGGGCAGCCCTTCAGTGGTGATAGCGCAAATACCTACCAGTTTGGCGGTCGGTCGAAGTTCTGCGAATTGGTCAAACCGCGCCCGAAGGTCAGTACCGGCAACTTTGTCGGTCTTGTTGATAACAATGAACACAGGCGGGCACTTTTTTAGGCTCGCCAACGTAACCGAGATCATTCGGTCTTCATCCAACGGGCCGGCATCCGCATCCACCACCCACAAAATCAGATCCACATCCTTCATGGCCTTTTCGGCTTCCTGGTTCAGGAACTCACCCAGCTTGTGGTGCGGGGCGTGGATGCCAGGGGTATCTAAAAAAACGATCTGGTATTCATCGGTGGTAAGGATGCCCAATTGACGGCGGCGAGTGGTTTGGGCTTTGGGGCTTACCGAAGCGATCTTTTGGCCCATTAATGCGTTGATGAGGGTTGATTTGCCAACATTTGGCCTGCCAACGATTGAAACAAAACCAGTTTTGTAATTAGCCATGCTTTCTTTTTATCCTTTATTTTCCTTTACTCTTTGTTCCAATTCCAGCAACCATTGCTTGGTGGCAACGCCATTGCCGGCGCCATATCCATGCAGGCTTCCGTCGCTACCGATCACCCGGTGGCAAGGGATCACCAACGGGATTGGATTGTTAGCTTCCGCTCTACCCACTGCCCTGGCGGCATTCGGCCGGGCGAGCATCAAAGCGATCTGTTTGTAGGATGCGGTTGTACCATAATTTACCCGGGAGGTTGCGTCCAAGGCTTGTTTTTGGAAACCGGTTACGGCATCGGGGTCTATAGCCACATCAATTTTGGTCCTCTGCCCGTGTACATACTCACCAATTTGGCCAAACAATTTATCAAAAAAAGGATCTTCCGCTATCCCAATTTCCACATTTCGATATTTTTCGGCCAAACGCGCACTCAGGGTTGAAGGCGAAGAAGGAAAGGAAACAGCCAACAGGCCATATTCTGACCTTGCTGCGCATACCTGCCCCAATGGCTCGATCATTCGATCACTTATCCAAATAGTTCGCATAAGATTTCTCCCTTCATCCGTGTTCAAAGTGTAGCACATTTAACCTGCCATCTATTTAGGTCGTCCTGATCCCCAATTCGTAGGGTAATCGTAGGGTAATCGTAGAGTTAAATGGATGGTTACAGGGTATATTAAATTCAGGCTTGTGATTTCTCTTCTCCTCCTTTGAAAACGAGTACCGGGGTTGGCGTCCCCGGTACTCTGTATTTAAGCCAGGGATGCTTTCATTTATAATGGCTGTATATTCGGGTACGACAGGACTAAAAAAGATGCAAATCACCACCATTGGCTTAGGGCAAGTTGGCGTGTCAGTAGGATTGGCACTGGCAAAATTTAAACAAGATATCAGCTTGGTCGGCTACGACAAAGACATAGCCAAACAAAATTTTGCCCAAGGGTTGGGCGCTTGCCGAAAAACCTACATCAACCGTTACGACGCCCTCAAAGATGCGGACATCGTGCTTCTGGCTGTGCCATATCAGGAATTCAAGAAGATATTGCCAGAGATCAAAGATGATCTTAAACCAACTGCCGTGGTGATGAGTTTTGCCCCCAACAAAGCCCAATCGGCCGGCTTGTTTCAATCGGTGTACGCTGGAAAAAATCATTTCATCGGCCTCACGGTTTCCTACAACTCGGAATATTCCCGCATCTTGGATCCTGGTGAAGTGATTGAAAAAGATGACTTGTTTAGCAACACGACCATCGGCATTTCTGTACCCACAGGAACCGATGAGACCGCTCTTAAATACGCCAGCGACCTTGTTGCTTTGTTGGGAGCAAAAGTATATTATCTCGACCTGTTGGAAGCCGATGGCATTGAACGGACAGCCCACCTGTTTCCCCAACTGGTAGCGGGTTTGGCCCTTGGCGCAACCATCCAACGTCCCGGATGGAATGACTCCCGCGATACCATTAGCCAGCCTTACCTAAATCTGGCCGCCGCTTTTGGTTACGAAAAAGCCGAAGATATGGCGAACTTGCTGGTAGACGAACAGGACATGTCTTTGGCCATGATCGACCAGTTGATCAGCAGCGCTACGGCCTTGCGAGGGATGGTCGCGGATAAGGATGAGCAATCGTTGGCCAAGTATTTTTCTGGCTTGCTTGAAAAGAAAGATGCTACTTTGGCTGGCCGCCGCAGTGGTCGATGGGAAGTGAGCAAAGAAAAGGAAGAAACCAAAAAAGGTGCCGCTGGATTTTTACGCCAATTATTTTTTGGCAACAAAAAGAGCGGCAGCCGCTAAAACGGGGGATCCTTGGCCTATTTTTGTTATATCGTCCGTTGCGCCGATGGCAGCCTGTATACCGGGCTGACCACTGACTTGGTTCGCCGGGTAAAGCAGCACAATGCGGGGAAGGGAGCAGCTTATACGCGTCTTCATGGACCGGTGGAGTTGGTTTACGCCGAACCCCAACCAGATCGCAGCACCGCAACCATACGGGAAGCCCAAATAAAACGGTACGCCAAAGAGAAAAAAAACAAACTGATCAGCCAGATCACTCCCGACCTGCTATGCCAGCTGACCGGAGAATCTCAAACCCAACAAACCGGTGTCGCCGGCGATCCAACACCAGCCCCAACCCCGGCAAAATTCAACAACTGAATATTGATGTTATAATTCGAAGTTCAAAAAACAATGAACTCGAATTTTGATGAATCCCGCGACCTTACGTTGCTGACCAATATCGAACATCAGCCTGATGCCACCCAGGCCGACCTTGCCGCCCAATTGGGTGTTGCGGTCGGAACGGTTAATTGGCACATCAAACGCTTGGTATCCAAAGGGTATGTAAAGCTGATGCGGGCAGAGCGTAAAAAATTACGCTACATCATAACCCCCGAAGGTTTGGCACAACGCGCCCGCCTGACGGTAGATTATATTGACCAACAGTTTTTGCTTTACCGCCGTGTAAGGAACAAAGTGAAAGATATCGTCATCAAACTTCAAGCAGAAAATGTAAAGGGTGTGCGCATTATTGGCGAAGGAGACGTAGCCGATATCTGCCGGCTAACCTGCATCGAACAAGACATGCCAATATCGGAAGACCCTGCCATGCCAGGCCTGGAAGTTAAAGGATTGGGGGTGAACCTTGTTGCCGGAAAATGAACTTGGGTCTGTGCGGTCACATATTGTTGTTACTGGTGGCGCAGGTTACATAGGTTCCCTTTTGGTAGCCCGATTGTTGAGTGACGGCCACAAAGTAACTGTTATCGATAACTTGCTGTTTGGAGGAGAATCACTGCTCACATTCTTTTCCAACCCCAATTTCCATTTTTTCAAGTCCGATGTGACCGACGCTCGCTGCATCAAGGCAGCCATGCGCCGAGATTGGCCCTCTCCATCCGCGGTCTTCCACTTGGCCGGTATCGTCGGTTTTCCTGCATGCCAGGCGATCGGGGTGCAGGCTGCCAATTACTATAACGTTGAAGCAACCAAGTCTATCTTCGAACAATCTCAAAGTGTTGGGGTCGAGAAGTTTATTTTCTCCTCCACTTACAGCGTTTATGGTATGTCTCGCGACGATGAGCTGGTCGATGAAGATTCCCCACTCAATCCGCAATCCTTGTATGCCGAAACCAAGATCCGCGCGGAAGAGTACTTACTCCCCAATGGTGCCATGGTTTTCCGGTTGGCAACGCTTTATGGCATCTCGCCCCGAACCCGCTTCGACCTGATTATCAACCAATTCGTGTTGGACGCGTTCACCAAACGCGAGTTATTGATCTACCAACGGGGCTACAAACGCAGCTTTATCCACGTCCGAGATGTGATCGATGGATTGTTGCTTGGTCTAAACCAAGCCAAGGGAACGGAAAAATATCAGCTGTTTAATTTGGGAACCGACGATGGCACCTATACCAAAGACCAGATCGTCCAAATGGTCATCAAACGGCTGCCCGATACCCTGGTGGATTACAAAGACCTCACCTTCGGCGGCGATATGCGCGACATCAATGTATCCTTCAAACGGATCAAACAACAATTGGGCTTTACTGCAGCGATCAGCGTAGATGAAGGTGTCAAGGAAGTTGTGAACGCCTTGCGATTGGGTCTGATCCGCGAACCAAACCACATCCGTTACCGCAATTCGCAGTTCATCGTCAGTTAAAATAAGGCATCAATCACCCAGCACAGGAGTCTGTATGGCAAATTCTTATTGGAACAATAAACGTGTGGTCGTTACGGGTGGCTCCGGCTTCCTTGGGTCATTCGTGGTCGAAAAGCTTAAACAACGCGGCGCAACGGATATCTTCATCCCGCGCATCGAAAACTACAACCTGATCGAAAAAAGCGATATCCAACGCTTGTTCACAGATACCCTCAATGGGATCGATCCCGCCAATTTGGTCATCATCCATTTGGCCGCCAACGTGGGTGGCATTGGTGCCAACCGTGAACACCCCGCGGAATTCTTTTACGACAACCTTATGATGGGTGTGGAATTGATGCACCAAGCCTGGAAAAACGGCGTTGGCAAATTCACTGCCATTGGTACGGTGTGCGCCTACCCCAAATTCACCCCTGTGCCCTTCAAGGAAGACGACCTGTGGATCGGGTATCCGGAAGAGACCAACGCGCCCTATGGGCTTGCCAAGAAAATGATGTTGGTCCAATCTCAAGCCTATCGCGACCAATATGGGTTCAACTCCATTTTCCTTTTGCCCGTCAACCTGTATGGCCCTCGCGACAACTTCAACCCCAAGTCCTCCCATGTGATCCCCGCGTTGATCAGAAAAGTGATCGAGGCCCAGGAACGTGGCGACAAGGAGATCGTCGCCTGGGGAGACGGCTCCCCAACCCGCGAGTTTTTGTACGCCGAGGATGCCGCGGATGGGATTGTTACCGCGACTGAGGTATACAACGAATCGGAGCCGGTCAATTTGGGTTCCGGTTACGAGATCTCAATCAAGGATCTGACTGAATTGATCATTCGCCTGACTGGTTTTGAAGGCGCGCTAAAGTGGGACACCAGCAAACCCAACGGCCAACCCCGCCGCGGGCTGGATGTTACCCGCGCCAAACAGAAGATCGGTTGGCAAGCCAAAATGGATTTTGAGACCGGCTTGAAGAACACCATCGAGTGGTACAAAGCCAACCGACACAACATCCCATAGGGCCTATGAATTCAATCGCCAAGCACGAACCTACCACCGTATACATCCGCCCTACCAGCGGCCTTGCGGCGCTTAATCTCAAAGACCTTTGGAATTACCGTGAATTGGTGGTCTTTATGATCTGGCGCGACATCAAGGTGCGCTATAAACAAACCTTGCTCGGTGCCCTGTGGGCGGTCATCCAGCCAGTGATGACCATGCTGGTATTCAATTTTCTCTTCAACAATGTGGCCAAGGTATCGTCGGATGGCATTCCATACCCGATCTTTTCTTTTACCGCTTTGCTACCCTGGGGTTTGTTCACCACCGCGCTCAACACCGCAAGCCGGTCGCTTACCTCCAATCATAATATGATCACCAATACCTACTTCCCGCGCCTGGTTTTGCCGATGGCCTCTGTGCTTGGCGGCTTGGTAGATTTCGCTATCGCGTTGGTGATATTGGTGGGTATGATGGTTTATTTCAAGGTGGTTCCAACCCTATCGGCCATTTGGGCGGTGCCGGTCTTTATGCTGCTATCCATCATTACCGCGTTGGGCGTAGCTTTGTGGCTTTCTGCCATCAACGTAAAATATCGCGATGTCGGTTACGCTTTGCCTTTCCTTACCCAGTTTTGGTTATTCATCACTCCAGTCGCTTATTCGTCCAAAGTGATCTCAGAAAAGTGGCAACTCGTTTATGCCCTTAACCCAATGGCTGGCGTCGTCAATGGTTTTCGTTGGGCTTTGTTAGGTTCTGGCAACCCGCCCGATACTTTGGTTGCCATTTCCAGTGTTATTTCTATCATCATCCTCCTAAGCGGGTTGGTCTACTTCCGCAATATGGAGAGAACGTTCGCGGATACGATCTGATATGACCATCGCCATTAAAGTTGAAGGCATTAGCAAGAAATACCGCATCGGTACTGCTCCAGGTAAATTCAAATATGGCATGCTGCGCGACCAAATCGCCGCCATTCCGCGTATGTTGATGGGCAAGGGCAACACCGCTGCCGAAAGTTATATTTGGGCCCTGCGCGATGTCAGCTTCGACCTCGAAGAAGGGCATGTGCTTGGCATCATCGGCCGAAACGGCGCCGGCAAGTCTACCCTTCTCAAGGTGTTATCACGCGTCACGGAACCCACTGCGGGAACTGTAACCGTCCGCGGGCGGGTCGGCTCGTTGCTGGAGGTTGGCACCGGGTTTCACCCCGAGCTGACCGGCCGTGAGAATATTTACCTCAACGGCGCCATCCTCGGAATGAAACGCTCTGAGATCGAGCGGAAGTTTGACGAGATCGTCGATTTCTCTGAGGTGGAACAATTCATCGATACCCCGGTCAAGCGTTATTCTTCAGGCATGTATTTGCGCCTGGCCTTTGCGGTTGCCGCCCATTTGGAACCGGAGATCTTGGTCGTGGATGAGGTTTTGGCAGTTGGCGATGCTGAATTTCAGCGTAAATGCCTGGGAAAAATGAACGATGTCGCGGCCCAAGGCCGTACGGTTTTGTTTGTTAGCCACAATATGAGCGCCATCCTGCGGCTGACACAGGAAGCCATTGTGATGCAAAAGGGGCAACTCGTCCTGCGTGGCTCGACGAATGAAGCGGTCGATTATTACCTCGCCAGTGGCCAATCCCAGGCTGGCGAACGGTCCTGGGATGCCAGCGAAGTGCCTGCTTCCGCCGCCCCTTTTATGCCGGTGTCGCTTAGGCTTTTGGACGCCAAAGGCAAGGTTGCCGATAATATCCGCTCCGTGGAAGAGATCACTTTGGAAATGAAATATCAACTCACCGCACCGGTAACCGGGCTGCGTGTGGGTTTTTACCTCAATACGATCCGTGGCGAATATGTTTTCACCTCCTTCGATGTGGATGAGTCCGCGATGTATGAGAAGCACTCCGCCCGCCAACCTGGCACATACATCAGCCGTTGTACCATCCCCGGTGACTTGCTCAACGAGGGCAAGTACATCATTGGCGTCAATGCCAGCTCCTTTGGTGTCAAACGCTATTTTATGGATGAGAATGCCCTTGGTTTTTCGGTCGATCCTTCGGCAGCACCGGGCATGCAGTGGGCAGAACAACGCCAAGGTCCGATCCGCCCCCGCCTTAAGTGGACGATTGAAACCTTGGAGAAGCAGGCCTAACCTCCATGTACCAGATCAAAGACCTTATTGGGCAGATCCCCTTCGCGGCTGATCTTTATGACATGCTTCAAAAACAACCGCCGCGAACCCGCTTTAATTTACGCCAATTGGATCAGTTCGCCGATGATCAATTGACGACCTTGAAAGCGATCCCCGCTGATCCTGACAAAAACAAACATATCCTCCTTTTTGCCACCCTGCATTATTGGATCGAGCAAGCTGCCGTGATCGCGGTGGTCCTGCAAAAGCTTGGTTATAAGGTCACCGTTGCCTATTTGCCCTATAGCAGCTGGGACAAGCCAGTGAACAAACTTGACTTAAAAAGGCAGGACCTATATGCCGCAAGGGTTCTAAAAAAATTCAGTCAATTCTTCGATACTGTCTCCCTGCTTCGAGTCAAACCATCCGGCACCTTGCCTCCTGGTTTCAACGCCAAGATCCAGCTGGCAGCGTCGTACGATACGATGTATACACTTCAAGTAGAGGATTTTGACCCCCATACCGAGCTCTACCAGCTACGCTTACAACGCAACGAAGCTGCAGCCCGCCAAGTATTTGGCTTGTTTGCCAAGACCAAGCCAGACATCGTTTTGATCCCCAACGGGCTGGTCACCGAATTGGGGGTGTGGTTTCAAGCCTCGAAGCATTTGGGGCTGGATACAGTCACCTACGAGTTCAATGACCAGCGCGAACAGATATGGATAAGCCACACCGATGTGGTGATGAACCAAAATACCGATGAGATCTGGGCGGCCAAAAAAGACACCCCCCTGGATGAAGAACAATACAGCCAGATCGCCGCTTTCGAAGACGCACGCTCCTCGGCAAAAAAATTTGGCAAGGGCACACGTTTTTGGCAAGATGTTGCCTCGGTTGGCGGGCAAGCCCAACGGCAGGCACTCGGTTTGGACGACCGCCCCGTGGTATTGTTGGCCACTAATGTGTTAGGAGACAGCCTAACCCTTGGCCGAAATATCTTTACGGCATCGATGGCCGAGTGGATCGCAAAAACAGTAGTGTATTACAGCCAACACCCCCAAGCCCAGTTGGTGGTTCGCATACACCCTGGCGAACGCCTGATGAAGGGGCCTTCCAGCATCGATGTGATCAACCATTCCTTGCCGTCCATTCCTGAAAACATCAAGATCATTGGCCCATTGGAGAAGGTAAATACCTACGACCTGATGGAGATCGCGGACCTCGGTTTGGTATACACCACCACAGTTGGCCTCGAGATGGCCATGCGCGGTGTGCCGGTGATTGTGGCTGGTAAAACACACTACCGAGGCAGGGGCTTTACCTATGACCCAGCCAACTATGAGGACAACTTCGCGATCACCGCTCAACTACTCGAAAACACCGCTTCCAAGCGGCTATCCCAAACCCAAATTGACACAGCCTGGAATTACGCTTACCGATTCTTCTTCGAGTATCCACGACCATTCCCTTGGCGCTTGATGAAATTTTGGGAAGACCTGCAAGAATGGCCGATCCAGCGTATCCTTTCACCAGAAGGCCGTGGATCCTTTACGAAAACCTTTTCCGCCCTGGCAGGCGAACCTATAGATTGGTAACCAAAATATGGCAGACACCAAACAAAAAGTACAAGAGTTTTACGATTCGATCGGTTGGCAACAGGAACAGGACGGCAACTTTCAAAACGCCCGTTATGAAGACCTGCGCCCGGTTTCCGCGGAGTACGTTCAAAAGACCCGTTTGCGCATCAACCGCTACCTGAGCCCTTCCGGAAAATACCTATTGGATGCTGGCTCGGGCCCGGTTCAATATGATGATTACATTACCTATAGCAAAGGCTATCAAAAACGGGTGTGCCTGGATATCTCCATCCAGGCGTTGCGGGAAGCACGCAACCGTATTGGTGACCATGGAATGTTTGTAGTTGGAGACTTGGCAAACCTTCCGTTTGCCCCCAACTCCTTTGATGGGGTTGTGTCGATGCATGCCATCCACCACCTTCCGTTGGAAGAACACCCACGCGCATACGATGAATTATTCCGCGTGCTCAGCCCAGGTCACACCGGAGCCATCGTCAACGGCTGGAGCGATCCGCTGCTGAGCCGCATCGGAGAGCCGGTGATTGGCCTTTTACGCAAATTGGCTGGCCGCAGTGCGAAAAAGAAAAAGGACTGGCTGAATGAAACCGACCCGGAAGGGACCTATGTGCGCAAAATGACGCCCAGCTGGCTGATGAAAAACATAGGCAACCATATTCCCGTTGAGGTCAAGCCCTGGCGTTCTATGTCTACCCGCTATTTGCGCTGGTTCATCCACCCCAGGTTGGGCGGAAAAATTATTCTCAAGATGGTTTATGCGCTCGAGGAACTCTTCCCGGGTTTTTATGGGCACAATGGCCAGTATCCGGTCATCCTGCTAAAAAAGTAAAATGCCCAACCCTAACGACACCCAAGATTTGGTAAACGGACAATACAAAACTGCCAGCAATCTGGATGCACGTATCGCTCTGCACCTGCGCTATAGCACCAACCAAACTGGCTGGTTTGCCTGGCTTTTCAACCAGCTAAATGCCCTTCCCGCCAACGCTTCCATATTGGAAGTTGGTTGTGGAAACGGCATCTTGTGGAAAATTAACCGGGAGAGAATTCCGGATGGTTGGACGATCACTCTCACGGATGTCTCTGAGGGTATTCTTTTGGATGCATGGCGGAATCTGGTGGTAACCAATCGGCCTTTTAAATTTAAAATCGCCAATGCCCAGGCACTCCCCTTTCCAGACCATCACTTTGACGCCGTGATCGCAAACCATATGCTCTATCACGTGCCTGAAATTGAATTAGCCGTCCGTGAAGCCCAACGGGTGTTAAAACCGGGCGGTCTCTTTGTGGCATCCACCAATGGCCAAGGGCATATGGCAGAGCTAATGCCTCACATCCAAACCCTTGACCCAGACAATACCTTTTTTAGCCACAATTTCTTCACGCTGGAAAACGGCTCTAAATATTTAGAATCTGTGTTTTCCAGCGTTGCAAGGTTAGAATATGATGACTCGCTCGTGATCGACCAAGTTGAACCCGTAATGTCCTATCTATTATCGGGGATCGATCCTCAAGCCGTGTCACAGGAAAAGATATCATCAGTGGAGGCCGCTCTACAAAAGCAACTTCAGGAAAAAGGCCAGATCTACGTCTCAAAAAGCTCTGGCGTGTTTATTTGTAATTGAACTAACAACTTAGATCAAACAAGGCTTACGCCTGGAGGTTAGCATGGATTGGAAAGATAAAGTAATCCTTATCACCGGTGGTACCGGCTCGTTCGGCAAGAAATTCATCAAGATGCTGCTTGCCGAAAAACAACCCAAAAAGATCATCATCTTTAGCCGAGACGAATTAAAACAACACGAAATGCGCGTGGCTGGGTACGACCATCCATCTTTGCGTTACTTTATTGGCGATATCCGAGACAGGGAACGGTTGACCCGCGCGATGCACGGGGTAGACATTGTGGTACACGCCGCCGCCCTTAAACAGGTTCCTGCTTGTGAATATAACCCGATGGAAGCCGTTAAGACCAACATTATGGGCACATCCAATGTGCTGGAAGCCGCCCTGGATGCCGGCGTGGCCAAGGTATTGGCACTGAGCACCGACAAAGCGGTAAGCCCTGCCAATTTGTATGGCGGCACCAAATTGGTCGCCGAGAAACTGGTCATCCAGTCCAACGCTTACGCCGCGGGCAGCTCCACGCGTTACAGCTGCGTCCGCTACGGCAACGTTGTTGGTTCGCGCGGCTCTGTGGTACCCCTGTTCATTAAACAACGTCAAAGCGGCAAGATCACCATCACCGACGACCGCATGACCCGTTTTTGGTTGTCACTGGAACAAGGTGTCCATTTCGTGATGCGCTGCATTGAGCAAATGGAAGGCGGAGAGGTCTTCGTTCCCAAGATCCCTTCCACAAAAGTAGTAGACCTTGCTCGGGCTATCGCCCCCAATGCCACTATTGAGATCATAGGCATTCGTCCTGGTGAAAAGTTACACGAGGACCTGCTTTCGGCCGATGAAGCCCGCAACACCATTGAGCTGGATACAATGTACGTGGTTCAACCCGCCGAAGCAGTTTGGTTTGGCTATGGCTGGAAGGACAAAGGCAAGCCCTGCCAGGAAGGTTTTTCGTACACCAGCGATAACAATACCGAGTGGCTTGATATTGAAGGTATCAAAGCCTACATCGCGCCTTTCGAGGATGATTTCGCTTCCGGAAAACTCGAAGGGTAATCTTTTCTCCGCTTATGTCCAAGATCCTTGTTACTGGTGCAGGCGGCCTGTTTGGGGTGAATTTCTGCCTCAACAGCTACCAACACCACCAGATCATCGGCATCACGCGCCGCGCCATCAAGGCGCTCCCCTTTGCTACCGAACAGGCAGACTTGCTGGAAAAAGGGGTATTGCCAAAATTGGTAGAAAAGCTGCGCCCAGATGTGATCATCCACGCCGCGGCCAATGCCAATTTAGATGACTGCGAAAAGGATCCAAAACATACCTTCACGCTCAACGCCGAGCTTCCTGCCCGAATTGCTGAAGTGACATCCCAACGCGGGATCCAACTTATCCACATATCCACAGATGCCGTGTTCCACGACAACACTGACCGCGTGTTCACCGAGCAGGATACCCCCAACCCCAACAACCTTTATGGCCAAAGCAAACTGTCAGGGGAAGAATATGTTTTGCAAATAGACCCCTACGCGATAGTCGCAAGGGTCAATTTTTTTGGGTGGAGCATCAGCGGAAAAAAATCCCTCGCGGAGTTTTTTTTCAATCATTTGGCCAACAACAAGCCTTGCTTTGGATTTCCGGATGTATTTTTTTGCCCGCTCTATGTAGAGGACCTCGGCGAAGTATTGATCAAAATGATCGATAAGCAATTAGCCGGCCTTTATCACGTGGTGGGGTCCGACACTCTTTCAAAATATCAGTTTGGCCAGCAAATTGCCCAAGTTTTTGGATACGATATCAACCTGATATCCCCCAAAAGCGTTGAGTTATCCACACTCGTATCCCCAAGATCAAACAATTTACGCCTGAGCAATGCCAAGTTATCAACAGCATTAGGCCAATCCATCCCCGGTATTGGGCAAGGGTTGGACCGCTTTTATACACAATTCAAGCATGGTTATCCACAAAAAATACGTACTTATCAACAATCCTGAGAAAAGGAAACCCTTATGGACATCAAGATAGGTTCAAAAAACATTGGTTTGTCTTACCCAACATATTTCATTGCCGATATCGCTGCCAACCACGACGGCGACCTGGATCGGGCCAAGTCTTTGATCCGACTGGCAAAAGAGGCTGGCGCCGATGCGGCCAAGTTCCAGAACTTCAAGGCACCCAAGATCGTCTCCGATTATGGCTTTACCCACATGAACAGCCAGGTATCGCACCAGGCATCCTGGAAGAAGTCTGTCTTTCAGGTCTATTCCGATGCATCCATCCCTACCAATTGGACCCCTATCCTCAAAGAGGAATGTGACAAGGTAGGGATCGAGTATTTCACCTCCCCTTACGATTTTGAATCCATTGATGAGGTAGACCCATACCTTCCTGCCTATAAGGTTGGTTCAGGCGAGATCGATTGGATCGAAAGCCTGGAATTAATGGCGTCAAAGGGTAAACCTGTGCTGATCGCCACCGGTGCCGCAAATATTGGCGAGGTGCAAAAAGCGGTCCATGCCATTTTGGCCATCAACCCGCAATTGGTGCTTATGCAATGCAATACCAACTACACCGCCAGCCCTGAGAACTACCAATACATCAACCTGAACGTGTTAAAAACGTACGCTTCTATGTTTCCTGGTGTTGTACTGGGCCTGTCGGACCACACCCACGGGAATGCTACTGTTCTTGGCGCTGTTACTTTGGGCGCGCGGGTGATCGAGCGGCACTTTACCGATAGCAACGACCGCGAAGGCCCCGACCACAAGTTTGCCATGAACCCAACCGCCTGGGCAAGTATGGTTCAAGAGACCCGCTTGCTCGAAAAAGCGCTCGGCACAGCCGATAAATTCATCACCAGAAACGAACAAGAAACCCAGGTGGTGCAACGCCGCTGTTTGCGGGCCGCGCGAGATATTAAAGCTGGTGAGGTTTTTAGCCGCGATATGATCGACGTGTTGCGGCCAGCTACACCGGGAGCGATCAAGCCTGATCAAATCAAGTCTGTGATCGGTACGCGTGCCGCATCCGACCTTCCATTTGGCAAAGAATTGCGTTGGACGGACCTGGTCTCCTAAGGGAATGCGCGTTCTTTATTTTTCCGAAACCTTTACGGTGCACGACCACCGATTCCTCACCTCGCTTGCTAATTCCGAACATGAGGTTACCTTCGTGCGCCTGTGGGCTGATGAAAGGGATATGTCATCCTTGGATGGCCTCAAGAACATACATATTGGCCCATCGCTTGGAACCAAAAAAGACCCCGGTTTTTTTGAACTGATCAACCTGGTGGGCACATTTAGCAAGATCACAACCCGGGTGGATCCGGATATCATTCATGCAGGGCCGATCCAAAACTGTGCCTTCCTTGCCAGCCTTGCAAGCCCAGCCCCTTTGCTGGCAATGAGCTGGGGGTTCGACCTGATGGATATCATTCATCGCCGTTGGATCTGGAAGCAGACCGCCAGCATAGCCCTTCGCAGGGCAGCCTACTACACCAGCGATGCCCAGGCTACCCAGCAAGCAGCCTTCCAGCTCGGCGCCGATCCCACTCGCTCGTCGCTGATCCCATGGGGGGTAGACCACCAACTTTTTAAACCCGGACCACGCCAACACCCTATTGGCAAAGCCGCTACTTTTACCTTGTTCTGTAACCGCTCCTGGGAGCCTACCTACGGTGTTGATGTTTTGGCTCAGGCATTTGTAAAGGTCGCACGAGAGCGCCCACAAGCAAGGTTGTTATTGTTGGGCAATGGCTCAATGCAAACCAACCTGATCAGGATCTTTGAACAAGGCGGCTGCCTGGATAATGTAGAGCTACCTGGCCGCATCCCGCAACAAGACCTGCCTTCGTATTATCACCGGGCAGATCTTTACATCACGCCATCTCATATCGACGGCTCATCGGTTTCGTTGATGGAAGCCCTTGCCTGCGGGTTGCCAACCTTGGCCAGCGATATCCCCGGCAATCTGCCGTGGGTCGAAGAGAATGAAAATGGCTGGACCTTTCCGGATGGCGATGTGGATACTTTGGCCGCTAAGATCCTCTATGCAATCGATAACCCCGCATTGTTGCCAGATATGAGCGTAAAGGCGAAACAACTTGCGAGCCAAAAAGCAAATTGGGAAATTAACTTCTCGGCGTTGCTTAAAACATATCAAGATACCCTCCATGCCTCCACGCAGGTGAACCGATGACATTGAATGGGGAAAAAGTCGTCTGCATCATCCAAGGACGGATGAGTTCCTCGCGCTTGCCGGGCAAGGTCCTATTAGACCTTGCCGGAAAACCAATGTTGCAGTGGGTGATCGAGCGCGTACAAAAGAGCCAGTTGATCGACCAAACCATAGTTGCCACCAGTTCAGATGCCTCTGATGACCCGATCTCAGAGTGGTGCCACAGCCATGGCTACAATTGCCATCGCGGATCCCTGCACGATGTGCTCGACAGGTTCTATGGCGCCGCGTTAGCTACCGAAGCCGAGATCGTCGTGCGGGTGACAGCCGATTGCCCCTTCATTGACGCGCATTTGATCGACCAAACCATTGCGCTGCTCAACACACCTGTAGACCAATCCTCCCCGTCATTCACCGCCAATCGGTTACCACCCCCATTTCACCGCTCATTCCCCATCGGCCTGGATGTTGAAGTTTGCAGCATGGCCGCTCTTGAAAACGCCTGGAAAAATGCCAAGGAGTTGTTCCATCGCGAACATGTGATGCCCTACCTCTACGAGGGCACAGCGTTATCCACAACAGCCCAAAATACACAATCGGGCTGGTCGAAATATGGATTTTTAGTTTCCATACTCAATTACAGCCAAGACTACGGCCACAAACGCTGGACAGTAGACACTGCTGAAGATTTGGAATTTGCCCGGCAGGTGGCAAAACACTTGCCCAAGGATCCTGATTTCAGCTGGCTGGAAATGCTTGCGGTGATCAAAGCCCATCCCGAGATGGAGATGATCAACGCGGAGGTAAGACATAAAACCATGAAAGAAGTGGACGAAAGGGCAAAATAATGGCCGCGATCTTAACCCTTTTCACGGCGCCAAAACCGTTCACCGACCCGCACATCAGCATTATCCAACGCAATGCCCTGATGAGTTGGAAACAGATCCCGGACACCCAGATCGTGATCCTGGGAAACGAAGCCGGAACGGCGGAGATCTGTTCCGAACTTGGCCTGATCCACATTCCGAATGTTCCCTGCAGCCCCAGCGGCGCCCCTAAAATGGACGCGATGTTCCAACTTGCCCGCAATGCCAGCAAAACCCCACTTTACTGCATCATCAATGCCGACATCCTATTATTCCCATCTTTCGTCCGGCATGCCCAACAGGTACACAAACTGGCAAGCCAGTTTGTGCTGATGGGCCAACGATGGGACTTGGATATCAGCTTCAGGCTGGAATTTCCTGACCAGTGGGAGGATTCCCTGTTGCGGCAAATGCGTCAACACGGCACCCTCCATAAGCCTGCCGGATCAGATTATTTTTTGTTCCCGGCTAATTGCTACACCAGCATCCCCGCTTTCACTATTGGACGGGCCGGTTGGGATAATTGGATGATCTACCATGCCCGAAAACAACGGTTCCCGGCGAT
>SXKT01000005.1 GCA_005778035.1 Chloroflexota bacterium | reverse complement strand
TTTTTTGGTGTAGTCCAACACCTGATCTTGGCCAAATTGGGCGCTAATGCCCAAGCGGGATGCCAATGCCGGGTTAAAGCGCCACTTGCCACTGGTCAGGTCGTGGTGATGGATATCGGAATAAGGCGCTGGATGTTGGCCATTGGATCCAACAAAGAACAACGGGTGAAAAACCTGCGCGCTGCGGTGGGTATCCAGCGTGGCGGTGATCTCACTGATGGTGCCAAGGTTGTTGTAAATAAAGCGGCACAATCGGATGTTGTCTTCTACAGCCGCATTGCCACTTTGGCCGCCAACAAATAATTCAAATCCCGGGGTACAAAAAGTATTTTGAACATCGATCAACACCAGGGTAGTCCGTTTATGGTCAGCTTCCGCTGGCGCGATGTTAAACTTGGCGGCATCATCGATAGCCTTTTGGGCTAATCCGGCGTAATCCACCCGGAAAACGCTACCAACCTTGGCGGCATCGAAATGCGATGAGAGGATATTGAGGGACATGTTATGCCTTTTTGCGCGATTTTTCGGCGCGGGGGATAGCGCCGGCATACGCCGGCACAGTTAGTACCTGTATGTTGCACACCCGGTCGTCCCGCAAGCGGGTACCGATCCGTTCATCCAAAGCAGTCAGAGCATCTATGGCGACGGTAATGACGGTAGGCAGCTCCAGGTTGTAACGATAGTTGAGTAACTGAAATAACTTTTCCCTGGCCCACGGAGTGGTCGATTGTGACCCCAGATCATCCAAGATCAAGACAGGGCTCACCTTAACCTCGTCAAAAAGACGGTCATAGGTATTGGTGGAATTTGGGCTAAAGGTAGCCCGCAAATGGTCTAAAAGATCTGGTACCATCACCACCAGGGGTGGGGTACCCGCTTCTGCCAACGAATTGGCAATGGCGGCGGCGAGGTGGGTCTTGCCGGTACCATACCCGCCGGTAAAGACAAGCCAACCCGCCGGGTATTTGGCAAATTGCAATGCGGCTTTTACCGAAACCTCCAAAGAGGTACGCTGGTCACGGGTGAGGTTTTCTTCGTGGCGTTGGCTAAAATTGGCAAATTTCCGTTTACTCAACAGGTCCAAGCTGCTGATCTCGGAATGGCCGGTATCATCGGTCGGACGCCGATAATCGGGCGCGCTGATCTTGACGATCGAAACCAGCGTAGGATCATTCAGACGCGAGCGGATGCGAGGCTCGATCGTATCCATACCCATATTGCTGGTGATCACCATCGGCAACTTGTTAATATATCGGTAGTTGATGATCTGGAAAAGCTTTTCCTGGGCCCATCCGGTCGAGTTTTGTGTGCCAAAGTCATCCAAAACCAACAATGAAACTTGGCGGATGTCCTGAAAGCGTTCTTCAAAAGTGGTGTCGGGGCTGTCGTATGAGAATCGCAAAGAGTCCAGCAAGTCCGGCACAGTCAGGAAGATGGTGGGGATGCCCATTTGGACCGCGAAATTGGCGATCGCAGCGGCGAGGTGTGTTTTTCCGCACCCATAAGGGCCGCTAAAATAGATCCAACCTTTAAGATGGTTGGCGAATAATTTGGCTTGGTTGTGTGCCCATTCAAGCGATTGGGCTTGAGCTTGCCCGATCCCTTTTTGTCCGCGTGGTTGGAAACTCTCGAAAGTGAGATGGGATAATTCGTTGAGGTTGCTAAGAGCAAACAATTGTTGGCGAACATTTTCGGTGATCACTTTGCGCCGGCACTGGCAAGGGATCACCTTGCCAAATTCAGGATGGCCGATCGGCAGATCCCGTCGCAGGTAACCACTTCCGCCGCAAATGGGGCATTGCGGGTCTCCCCCACCGTTACTTGTGTTTTCTGTTGCCAAGGAACTGTTCAAGCTTTCGGCGGGATTCATCTCCTGCACTACTTTTTTCAGGGTCTGGTCTAACAGGCTTTTCGCCACGGCCTTCTTCCTTCCAGCGCTTCAAGATCGCTTCAATATACTTTAAATTCTTTTTATTCATTTTAACCCCAACCGCCATTGCGTCCACGATCCACCCTGGCGGATACTCTGATTCCAAACCTGCCAATATTTGCCCGACCATCGGGGTCAATAGGCCAAAATTCTGTTCGTATAGCTCATAAATATTGGGGCGCTTGTTTATGCTGGCGGGGCTTACCGAGATCATTTCACGACCCTCGGCAACGGCTCTGATAAATTCCTTGCCTTGGGGTGTATTAACACAATAAGCCGGGTTGCCTGTTCCGTCATCATAAGCCAAAATGAACCCGCTTTGGACGGCAAGTAAAAGCGCGTTGTCCAATTCTTCCGGCTGGCCAAAATTGGACATCAGGTCCAAATCCAATAACAGGTCATTCCTGCGCAAGGTAACCAGCTTGTCATCCGCATGGCTTTGGCGCCATAAAAAATACAAGCATATTTTGGTTTGCCCAAGCTCGGTAAAAGCGCCAAGATGCTGAAAAATCACCTCCGGTAGTTGGCAGGTGGGTTCGTTTGCGCCAAAGCCTGAAAATGGATCCTGGGTTTTTCCCATTACATCCCAGATAAATCGATGTTACGGGTTGCCGCGTTTTCAAAACGGGTCAGGTTGCCCCTAAAGATCAGGTCAATTTGGCCGACCGGGCCATTGCGGTGTTTGGCAACCTTGATGTGGGTTACGTTGCTCGCAAGCTGGTCCTTTTCATCGCGGTAGATGAACATCACGATGTCAGAGTCTTGTTCCAGTGAGCCTGATTCACGCAGGTCCGAAAGTTGAGGTTCCTTGTCAGAGCGCTGTTCTACCGCGCGGGAGAGTTGGGCGGCAGCCATCAGCGGCACTTTTAATTCGCGGGCAAGCTGTTTTAGCGATCGTGAGATCTGGGAAACTTCCTGAACGCGGTTGTCATTGCGCGAGTCTGAAGACATCAGTTGCAGATAGTCCAAAATGATCAGGTCAATGCCGTGTTCCAAAGCCAGTCGGCGGCATTTTGTGCGAAGCTGGATCGGGGTCAGGCTGGGGGTGTCATCCAAAAAGATCTTGCAATCGCCTAACACCGCGATCGCCTGATTGAATTTTGGCCAATCCGATTCTTCCAATTTGCCTGTGCGTAGTTTTTGGCTGTCGATTCCGGTTTGCTGAGAGATCAAACGTTGGACCACCTGCTCATTGGACATTTCCAGCGAGAATACCGCCACTCTTTTTTTATAGGTCACCGCGGCGTTATGTACAATGGTGAGCATCATGGCGGTCTTACCCATGCCAGGCCGTCCGGCGGTGATCAACAGGTCAGAGGGTTGCAAACCGCCCAATAATCGATCGAGATCGGTAAAACCGGTGGGTACACCAACGATCTCATCTCCCCGGCGTGCCAGTTCCCCAATGTGGTCGTAATATTCCGAGAGTACATCCTTGATCGGCACAATATCATGCCGAATGCGCCGTTCACCAACATTAAAGATCGCTTTTTCCGCTTCACCGATGACGGTCTCGATGGTTTCTTTTTCGTTGTAAGCAAGGGTGGCAATACCATTGGCGGCTGTAAGCAATCGCCGCCTAACGGAGGTGGCTTCGATCAGCCGGCCGTAGGCTTCGGCATGCAAACTGGTAGGCACCCTGTTCAACAGGTTTACCAAATAGGCGTCTCCACCGATCTCATCCAGCCTGTTTTTGCTGCCAAGTTCGCTGCTAACGGTTAGCAGGTCGATCGGAATTTGGCGCTCATGTAAAGAGATGTAAGCTTCCCACACAAATCGCAGTCGGTGAATATAAAAATCCTCTGGCAGCAAAAATTGCGCCAGGTCATAATACACTTCAGGGTTGATCAATACAGCGCCGATCACCGCCTCTTCGGCTTCCAGGTTATGGGGTTGGCCAGAGGCAGGATTGCGTTCCTCGATCAGGTTCGCTTCAGGGAAGTTATCCGCCATAGTACTTGGGTAATTCGGTAATTTGCTTTATTGGCTCGGCTCGTCAGGACCGGGCTGGTCGTCATCCAATTTTTTTAAAAAATCTTCAAAAATAGAAAGCCTGCCAATATCTTCCTGGGCCAGTTCAGTTGGGGCCTGTTCTTCTTTTTCGCTTTTTTGCCTGCCAGAGTAGGTAACATCGTCGTTGGTGTCGGGCTTGGCATTGTTCAAGTCGGCTTCCGGGGTCACACCGGCTTCATCCATTACAGCGCTGTCAACCAAGATCGGCACGCGTGCGCGAACAGCGATCGCGATTGCGTCTGATGGCCTGGAATCGAGAAAATAGGTTTGGCCGTGTGCTTCAAAAACAATGTTGCCGTAAAAAATATCTTCCTTTAGCGAATTGATCTCGATGCGTGTCACAGTCGCCTCAAACAAACCGAACAGGTTACGCAACAGGTCGTGGGTAAGCGGCCTTACGATCTCGATCTGGTTCAGGGCTACTGTAATGGCTTCAGCCTCGTACGGCCCTACCCAAATTGGCAAATAGCGGTTGCCGCCCATCTCGCGCAAGATCACTAACCGTTGGGGCGACATAAGGCTGACGCGAATATTATCGATGGATACTTCAATCTTTTCAGACATTTTGACTCCAATCTGTTCGCTAATTTTACTCCATATCACCCCAGAGGTGATTTTTTTTTAGGGGGCGCATATATAATTGGAGAATGTTCTCAAAAAGGTTGCTTTCTCTCACGCGTGCATACAGGGCACGATTCTCTCTAAGCATCTTCTTCGGTTGGTTGGGCGGAGCACTTACAATTCTCCAAGCCTGGTTTCTGGCCAAACTGGTAAATGATGTCTTCCTGGAACATCGAACCATCAGCCAATTGGATGCTCTGTTGCCGATGTTGTTGGCGGTAATGGTATTAAAAGCTGTTGCCGCCTTTTTGGCTGAATATACCGCAAATCAATTGTCGATCGAAATCCGCTCTGGGTTAAGGGAAAGGTTGATGCAAAAAATTACCCGCCTCGGCCCAGTATATGCCGGTGCAGAAAGAACAGGCGAGATCTCGATGACCGCCCTGGATGGTATTGAATCGTTGGATGCCTACTTTAGCCAATATTTGCCGCAATTGGCATTGTCCGCGTCCATCCCGGTAACCATATTGTTGTTGGTGTTTCCCATCGATCTGCTCACCGGGGTAGTTTTCGTCCTTACGGCTCCGCTGATCCCGTTCTTTATGATCATGATCGGCCGATATGGCGAAACGCTAACCACCAGACAATACTCTTCACTTTCCACTTTGTCGGCCCATTTTTTTGATGTATTGCAAGGGCTTACCACCCTCAAGGTTTTTGGGCGTTCCAAAAAGCAAACCGAGGTTATCAGCGAGATCAGTGACCAATATCGCGAGGTCACCATGAAGGTGTTACGGGTAACCTTCATTTCATCCTTGGCGCTTGAGTTGTTGGCGACCCTTAGCACAGCCATCGTGGCGGTGGAAATTGGCTTGCGATTGTTATATGCCAGAATGGAATTTCAGCCAGCGTTTTTCATCCTGATCATTGCCCCGGAGTTTTATTTTCCGCTTCGTCAGTTAGGCCTCAAATTCCACGCCGGTATGACAGGAGTGAATGCCGCAGTACGGGTGTGGGAGATTTTAGACCAGCCAGAACCGCCACCATCGCCCGAAAAAGATATCCATGCTACGCTGGCTCCTTCAAGTGGGTCCGTAATATGGTTGAAGGATGTACATTACGATTATCCGGGCCGAGAGAGCTTTCAGCTCCGATCCATCAACGTTGAACTACGTTACGGCATGGTCACAGCCCTGGTAGGTAAAACCGGTTCAGGGAAAAGCACAATATTCAATCTGCTATTGCGTTTTGCGCAACCTAACACAGGCATTATCCTCTTGAATGATACCCCGATCGATTCCATTCCTGTAGAGCAGTGGCGCCGATGGATCGCCTATGTCCCGCAAAACCCTACTCTCTATTACGGCAGTATTAAAGAAAACCTGTTATTTGCCGATCCTTCCGCCAGCACGCGCCAAATAGAAATTGCCTGCCAAAATAGTGGCTTGTTGCCGTTTATCCAGTCCCTGCCCAATGGCATTGAAACCATTGTTGGTGAACGCGGCAGCCGCCTTAGCGGTGGGCAAGCCCAGCGCCTTGCGCTGGCAAGGGCTTTCCTCAAAGACGCTCCTATCCTGCTGCTGGATGAGCCTTCTTCCAACCTGGACCCACAATTGGAGGCTGACCTGACATCCTCAGTAAAACAAATGGCCAAGCAAAAGATCGTTGTGCTGATCGCCCATAGTGTAAAAACAGCCTTGGCGGCAGACCGCATCTACGTTTTGGATCAGGGTCAGGTTTCACAATTTGGCTCGCCGGCAGAATTGCGAGCCATGCCAGGACTTTTTGCCCAATTGGTTTCGGGCCAGCCAAGCGAGGCTTCCGGATGATCCTTTCAAAACTGGTCGCTTTTTTGCGGCCGCACCGTTCACAAGTTGCGTTGGCGATCGTGTTATCAGCACTTACCATCGGTGCCAGTATCAGCCTAATGTCGACATCTGCTTTGCTAATTTCTATGGCGGCGTTGCATCCTTCCATCTCAGCAGTTGGTGTTGCTGTGGTGGGCGTGCGCTTTTTTGGAATCACCCGTGGGTTATTCCGCTACGCGGAGCGGCTGGTAAGCCACTCCACTTCTTTCAAAGTGCTTGCCAATTTCCGTGTTTGGGTTTACTCGGCGATCGAACCGATCGCACCGGCAGGCATTACCCGTTTCCGGTTAGGCGATCTGCTCAGCCGGATCCTCTCAGACATTGACAATTTGGAAAATTTTTTTGTGCGGGTCTTTTTGCCGCCCGCCACCGCTTTGGTAATAGTGGCGACCGTCTCCCTTTATATGTCGATGTATTCCACAATTCTGGGCGCAATTTTATTCTTTGGTTTGCTTTTCATTGGGGTGGCAATTTCATGGATCACCTTGTCTGTCAGTTTTGCCCCCGGCACCCGCCTCACCGACTTGCGGTCAGCATTACGTGAACAGATCGTGGATATGCTGCAAGGCTTGGCAGATATCCTCTCCTACGGTCAACAGGCGCAGTTTATGGCAAAGCTTCGCTCAATCAGCCAACCATTTTACGAACAGCAAAGAGCACTCGGACGCATCAACGCAATGCAAACAGGCTTTACCAGCTTGGCCACGAGTTTGGTGATTTTTAGCATGGCCATTGTGGCGATCCCTTTGGTCAATAGCAACTCGGTCAAAGGGATCCATTTGGCGGTCATTCTGTTGGGGGCGATGGCCAGTTTTGAGGCAGTTCAAAATTTGCCGCAAGCGATGAATTTGTTGGGGGCAAATTTGCGCAGCGCTGCCCGATTGTTTGACCTTGAACAAACCACGGTCGCCGTTTCAGAGCCCAGCCAGCCTCAGGCAGTACCAAGCCATCCCCATATCCGTTTCTCTCAGGTGTCTTTTTCGTACGGACAAGAACCGATCCTGCGTTCTATCGATCTGGATCTTCCGCCCGGCAAAAAAGTGGCCATCGTTGGCAAGAGTGGGGCGGGCAAGTCAACTTTGGGCCACTTATTGTTGCGATTTTGGCAGCCAGACCAAGGTGAGATCAGCCTGGATGGAATGGATATTTCCCACTTTCATAGCGATGCAGTTCGAAAGTCCATCAGTTTGGTCTCGCAAGATACATATTTATTCAACACATCCATTCGAGAGAACCTGCGGATCGCCAAACCATCAGCCAGCGACGAGCAGATCATGGCAGCTTGCAGCCATGCCGGGGTAGATAGTTTTATAGAGAGTTTGCCCAAAAAACTGGATACCATCGTAGGCGAGAGGGGCATGCAAATATCGGGCGGAGAAAAGCAACGGCTGGCCATTGCTCGAGCGATCCTCAAAGACGCGCCGGTTTTGGTTTTGGATGAACCAACTTCCAATTTGGATGCCGCTACTGAAAAAATGGTTGTGTCTACCTTGCTTAAGGTGGCAATGGGAAAAACTGTGCTGTGGATCAGCCATCGCCCCGCGGGCCTGTCTGAAATGGATGAGATCGTGGTTTTACGTGATGGAGCGATAGTGGAACGTGGAAACCATGCCGTGCTTGCCGCATCCGGTACGGCATACTCCGACTTCTGGTCTTCTGCGACCATTGAGGCTGATTGACAGGGATCTATCCCCCGCCAACCAAGATCTGCGCTTGTAATTCTGAAAGCCCCACCTGCTCCCCAGGTTGGCATTCCGTAGGCACAATGTATTTTTGGCCGTTATCCAATTCAATGTGGTAGCCATCATTTCCGAACTGAACAGCGGATACGCGCCCCGTTATCATTGGGTGCTGCGCGTCAATTTTAGCCGTTGGCCGTACCAAACAAGTTACGGCGCTTCCAATTGGCAGGCTGCTGAAGACAGGCAAAAGTCCGTTGGCGATCGCCACTCCTGTGCTAGCCACCTGCCCGCTTACAATATTTCCCAAGCCCATAAAACGGGCCACCCATTCGTTGGCAGGCATGGAATGGATCTTTGCCGGAATATCATCCTGTACGATCTGGCCATTTTCCAGCAGGGCGATGCGGTCGGCGATCGCGTACGCTTCGTCTTGGTCGTGTGTAACATATAAGGTTGGCAGTTCGCTTTTTTTCAGGATCGCGCGCAGGTCTTGCAATAGTGTTTCTTTCAAATTGCGGTCCAACGCGCCCAGTGGCTCATCCAACATCATCAATACCGGCTGTGGCGCCAGGGATCTCGCCAGGGCTACTCTTTGTTGTTCACCCCCTGATAGGTCCTGGATCGTACGCAATAAAAATGGCTCTACCTGTGCCAGCTTGGCAACTTCTGCTATTCGGTTCGTCCGTTCGGTTTCAGCAAGCCCTTGCATTTTGAGTCCAAAGCCAATGTTATCGGCAACGTTTAGATGGTTGAACAAGGCGTAATCTTGGAACATAAGGCCAAACCGGCGTAAATGGGTGGGAGTATCGTTGACCAATACACCATCCAGGCATATTTCACCATGGTCGGGTTGCTCTAACCCGGCAATAATGCGCAGCAGGGTGCTTTTGCCAGAGCCGGAAGCTCCCAGCAAACACACAATTTCTCCCTTGTCCAAATGCAAGTTGATGTTTCGCAACAGGGGTTTTCCTTCAAATTGCTTGGTCACAGATGAGATTTTCAACATAATTCCAATATCCTCAATAACGGCGCAGATTACAACTATTGTTTATACTATAAGAAGTTTGTGATTATCCAATGAATGGAAATTTGGAGGCGTTCGATGCCGTTGTATGGTGGTGTAGAAGGTGGTGGCACAAAATTTGTGTGTGCGGTTGGAAGCGGCCCTGGCCAAATGATCGACGAGCTGCGCTTTCCGACGACTACACCCGATGAAACACTTGGCAAAGTAGTCAGCTTTTTCAGAAAATACATGTCAGCGCCTCAGCGCCTCGAGGGCTTGGGGGTGGCTACCTTCGGTCCGATCGATCCTGTGGTGGGTTCTTCAACATACGGCAGAATTTTGGCAACCCCCAAAGCGGGTTGGGCAAATTGTGATATTGTTGGAATTTTGGCAAAGGAACTTCGCTTGCCAATTGCCTTTGATACCGATGTGAACGGCGCCGCCCTCTCTGAGGCAAAATGGGGCGCAGGCCAAAATTGCGGCTCGGTACTGTACATCACCATTGGCACGGGTATCGGCGGTGGGTTTTACACTCAGGGGGGGGTGCTGCATGGCTTGCTTCATCCTGAAATGGGCCACATCATGATGCCCCACGACCGCCAGAAAGATCCATTTGCCGGTTCTTGCCCATTTCATGGCGATTGTTTTGAAGGGTTAGCCTCTGGTCCAGCCATAGAAAAACGATGGGGCCAAAAAGCCGAAACGTTGCCGGCAGACCACCCCGCATGGGATATTGAAACCGATCATATCGCCAACGCATTAGTAACATATATTGTTACTTTGTCACCCCAAAAGATCATCCTTGGTGGTGGGGTCGCCCAGCAAAGCCATATTCTGCCGATCGTCCGTTCCAAGGTTCAAAAATTACTCAATGGCTATGTGCAATCGGGAAATGTCACCACCGAAAGCATCGAGGATTACATTGTTTTGCCTGGGTTGGGGAATCAAGCCGGTGTATTAGGTGCCTTGGCTTTGGCAATGTTTGCCTCCTAAATCATTGGATCCACTTCATGCATATTCCACCTAATATGAGTACCGAATCACGTCTCAGCCTTGGCCGAATTCTGCCAAGGGTCAAGTCCGATTTAATGTCCGATCCTGAATCCTGGGGTGATTTTGAAGAACGACTGACGCGCCATTTTCCGCAATTATTTTCCATCTACCATTCTCTTTATCACACCCGGTACGACTTCTTTTTCCACCTGGAAAGCCTGGTTCGTGCTTTGGCTGAAAGCTGGATAGCCCGACCACTGTACTTGCGGGAATTGGATAAAAAGCGGCAGATCACGCCTGGCTGGTTTCTGGATAATGGCAATCTTGGTGGGGTGATCTACGTAGATTTGTTCGCTGGCGACCTAAAGGGTGTTCAGGCGAAGATCCCTTACTTTCAGGAGTTGGGGCTTACCTATCTGCATTTAATGCCATTTTTTCAGGCTCCCGCCGGAGAAAACGATGGTGGTTATGCGGTTAGCAGCTACCGTGATGTAGAGCCCACCTTGGGATCGATGGTCCAACTGCGTGAACTCGCGCTGGCATTGAATCAGGCTGGCATCAGTTTGGTGGTAGACCTGGTATTTAACCATACCTCTAACGAACATACGTGGGCCAGGCAAGCTATCGCCGGGTCTGCAGGGCACCAACAGATATACCGCATTTACAAGGACCGAACCGAGCCAGACAAATACGAACGAACCTTGCGCGAGATATTCCCTGATGAACATGCCGGTGCGTTCACCTACTTTCCCAACATCCGATTCTTGGATGCGGATGGGCATTTGGAACAACAAGGCGGTTGGGTTTGGACAACCTTCCATAGTTATCAATGGGATCTGAATTACAACAACCCTAATACCTTTAACCAAATGGCTGGTGAGATGCTTTTCCTCGCCAACCAAGGGGTGGAGGTGATCCGCCTGGATGCTGTGGCGTTCATTTGGAAGGAAATGGGCACCAGCTGCGAAAACTTGCCCGAGGCGCATGCGCTTATTCAGGCTTTTAACGCCGTAGCAAGAATTTCGGCTCCATCCCTCCTGTTCAAGTCAGAGGCGATCGTCCATCCAGATGATGTGGTGAAGTACATCGATCCAACCGAATGCCAACTTTCTTACAACCCTTTGCTGATGGCATTACTTTGGAATACCCTGGCCACCCGGGAAGTGAATTTATTGGTTCAGGCGCTAACTACGCGATATGCAATAAACCCCGATTGCGCCTGGGTCAATTATGTCCGCTGCCACGACGACATAGGTTGGACCTTCTCGGATGATGATGCCGCAATGTTTGGCATCAACGGTTACGATCATCGCCGTTTTCTCAACGATTTTTATCTCGGAAGGTTTTCCGGCAGTTTTTCAAAAGGTGCACCCTTTCAAGAAAACCCAAAAACAGGTGACTGCCGCATCAGTGGTACTGCTGCCTCTTTGGCCGGCCTGGAAAAAGCGATCGAGGATCGAGATCCGTTCCAAATTGAAATGTCCATCCGCAGGATCTTGCTGGTACACGCCATCATCCTTACTGTCGGTGGCATCCCGTTGTTATATTTGGGCGATGAAGTAGGGACTTTGAATGATCACAGTTACCTCAACGACCCGCACCACGCCCGAGATAGCCGCTGGATTCACCGGCCGGTTGCCGATGAAAAAAGGTATGCCGTGCGTAATGATGCTTCTACTGTTCCCGGCAAGGTATACCAAGGGCTAAAGTCACTGATCGAATTACGCCGCAACTTTCCAGCGTTCGCCGGGGGAGATTTGGCTACTTTGCAGGTAGGCAACCAACATGTTCTGGGTTACGAACGCCGCCACAACGGACACCGGATGGTTATTTTGGCCAATTTTTCGGAGTTTCCGCAATCCATAGCATCTAATATGCTTAAAGCCGACAAAAATCGCCCTATGGCGTCGATATTTGGATTCGGCGATCAGCCACATCCGGATCTTATCACGCTTGAACCGTATGCCTTTGTGGTGTTAGGTTAGAATCAACCTGTGCTATGAATCCAAACGCAAAGGTATACGAAGAATTGGAGCATGCGCTCCAATTTAGGGCAAGCGGCAACGAGGGCAAAGCAAGGGTTTGCGCCCGCAGGGCAGCAGGTTTTGCCTTGGCAAACCATTATCGGCAAAATGGCATCGCTGTCGCCAATATCAACGCCATTAACCTGCTGCGCGATTTTTCCTCAACGATCGGTTTGCCTGCTCCGGTTCTATCAGCCACGAACCTGCTGATGCAAAGGGTCAATGAGGCATATGAATTGGACGGCTCCCCGGACTTAATTGCCTGTGCCGAGGTATTGGTGGATTATTTGTTTGGCACACCGAGCCATAGTGAGTAAAAAATGATCCTTGTTACGGGTGCCACTGGTTTTATCGGCAAGCCGTTGGTCAGGCAACTGATCGCCAACGGTTACCCGGTCCGTACCTTGCTAAAACCATCCAGCCAAACCCCCCAATTACCCATGGGGATCCCCATCGACGTGGCAGTATCTGGCCTTACCGATGAACGCGGTTTACGGGCAGCCTTGCGTGATGTGGATGCGGTGATCCACCTGGCGAGCGCGGAACGTCATCATGGCGCGACGAATGTGTTGGAGACCGATTCGCAAGGTACCAAAATGCTTGCCACTATTGCAGCCGAGTTAAAGGTGCGCAAATTTATTTATCTTAGCCATTTGGGAGCAGACCGGGCGTCCTATTTCCCTGTCCTTAAATTAAAAGGCCTTGCCGAAGACGCGATCAGGAAAAGCGATGTTCCATATACAATCTTGCGAAGTTCGATCGTATATGGCCCGGAAGACCGATTTACCACCAGTATTGCCAAATTGTTGGCATTCTTTCCATTCTTTTTTTTACCCAAAAACGGTGAAGTTCTTCTGCAGCCATTGCACATCGATGATCTGATCATGTCACTGATGTGGACCTTGCAATCCGAACATTTTTCGCGGCAAGTGATTGAGATCGGCGGGGCAGAGTTTTTTTCTTACAAACAGATCTGTGAAACGATTGAACTCGAGATTGGAATAGACCGGCGTATGATGCCGATGAGTCTGTCTGTTTTTAGGTCTTGGTACCTGTTTTTGGATAGCTTTTTCCCGGATCTTTTTTTATCATCCTATTGGGTTGATATGCTTTCGTATAACCGAACTTGTTCGGTAGACTCGATCAGCCGTAACTTTGGCTTTCTGCCAGCCCGATTCAACTACAGCTTGCAGCATCTCAACAATATCGATTGGCGAAAACAAGCCGTTCAATCGTTGTTTAAAAAGGACTAACCCATGCAAAATCATCAACCTGATCTCGAAGCCGAATTATTTCTCGACTCTCATTGCGCGTTGGCGGAAGGCCCGCTTTGGGATGAACGGAAACAACAATTGCTTTGGGTTGATATTTTGCAAAAAACAGTGCATTGTTTGGATGAGGGCGCATCGCAGAGCCAGCAAACCGTATACCCTGAAACGGTAGGAACAGTAGCCCTGTCGGACAACGGCAATTGGCTGGTTGCGCTTAGGCAACAGGTGATCCTCTGCCCGCCGCATTCTCCTCTCGGTAAGATCCTCTTCAACGCAAAAGAGGTCTACCCGGCAAACCGCTTTAATGATGGAAAATCTACACCCGATGGGGCTTTTTTGGTCGGCACCATGGATATGGATGAAAAAGCTCCCAATGGCAGGCTGTATTGGTTCAACGCCGCCGGTTATGCAAAAACAATCCTGCCCGCCGTCACGATCAGTAATGGAATGGCGTGGGACCTGCCCCGTAAAAGGCTCTACTACATTGATACCCCTACGCAACAAGTACAAGTGGCATCCTACGATCCTGCAAGCGGTGATATGGGAGAATTTCGGCCATTCTTCACTGTCCCAACCGAATTGGGTTATCCGGATGGGATGACCGTAGATTCAGATGGAAACCTTTACATAGCCATGTGGTCTGGCGGACGGGTTGCGGTTTTTAACGCTGATACCGCCGAATACCAGTACAGCATTAATGTGGCTGCCCCCAACACAACCTGCCCCGTTTTTGGCGGAAAAGACCTGGATGAACTGTACATTACTACGGCAAAGGTAGGGCTGAATGAGGACCAGTACCAAAAATACCCCGCTTCAGGGGGTATTTTTCGGGTAAAGTTGGCGGCAAAGGGGCTGCCGGCGTATCGCTTTGCTGAAGGGTAAACTCAACCGCCGTTATTCTTCTTCTTCAAATAATTCTTCCTGCCGGCTGTTATTATTGGGGATCAAGCCGCGCAGACGGTCTTCCTCAATTTTCCGGATGCCGTTTCGGATCTGCGAAAGCAGGCGAGTCACTTCTTCTTCCATCGACTGTAAGGAATCGATAACATAATTATCGGCGTCTCGGCGGGTGGCGTTGGCATCTTCCCTGGCCTGATTAACGATCTGTTGGGATCGGTTCTGGGCACTTTTTACGATCGCCTCGCGTTCAACGATCTGTTCGGCTTTTTCCTTGGCAAGGATGATGATGCGGTTCGCCTCTTCTTGCGCCTGTGCGATGATCCGGTCTTTTTGGGTGACGATCTGTTGCGCTTTTTTTATCTCTTCCGGTACGGTCACCCGCATCTGGTCGATGATGTCCAATAATTTGTCTTCGTCTATAACAATGTTGCGGGTAAAAGGCAATGCCCGGCTTTCATTGAACAGGTCCTCAATTTTGTCTACCAGATGCAATATATCCATGTGTTCCTCCGTTCAAATTGAACGAATTTGGGCGCAAGATTTTCTATATTATATAACTATTCGCGTATCAATCGCGAAGCGAGTTTGCCTGAGGGATTGGGTCCTCGAGGCTGGCGATCTTCTTCTTGAGGGCATCGTGAACATGGGCAGGCACCATACTGGTAACATCTCCACCCAGCAATGCGATCTCACGTACGGTGGTGGATGAAATAAAGGTATGCTCCTCATTGGTGATGAGCGCCACAGTTTCAACCTCGGCGGCGAGTCGGTGGTTGGCCAACGCCATCCTAAATTCAAATTCGAAATCAGAAAAAACCCGCAACCCGCGGATGATCACATTCACGTCCTCTTGGCGGGCAAAATTGACGGTCAATCCACTGTAGCCGATAACCTTTACCTTTGGCGAACCGGAAAACGAGGTCCGCACCAAACTCAAGCGTTCTTCAGGGCTGAACAGCAAATTCTTTAAGGGTTTATCGTAAACGGCGATCACGACCTCGTCAAAAATGCGCGATGCCCTGGTAGCGATATCGATGTGCCCAAAATGGATCGGGTCAAAAGTGCCCGGAAACATTGCTCTGACCATGGATGTTTGCTCCTTTTTGTTGCTAACTCATATCGCTGCGTTCACCCCAAAAACGGGCAATCGCCTCGGCAAGGTGTTGGTTCTCTGGCAGGGCCAGGTTGGCATCGGCTTCAAATATCTTTTTGGCAAATGTAGAAGCCTTTTCGATCAGTTCTACATCTGTCAGCGATGCCATTTTTAGCGTAGAAGCAAACCCAGATTGCCGGGTGCCCAGAAATTCTCCCGGGCCGCGCAATTTAAGGTCCAATTCGGCCAATTTGAACCCATCGCTGGTCTCGGTCATGGCATGCAGCCTTTCATTTTCTGCTGAATCGTCCTTGTCCGGGATCAATAAACAATACGATTCGCCACCACCCCGGCCAACCCTGCCCCGTAGCTGGTGCAACTGGGCCAGGCCAAATCGGTTGGCTCCTTCTATCAAAATCACGGTGGCATTCGGCACATCAACGCCCACCTCGATGACGGTAGTGGAAACCAGAATGTTGTACTGGCCATCCCTGAAATCCGCCATCACCCGTTCTTTTTCTTCCGCCTTCATCTTGCCATGCAACAATCCCAGGCGCAGGTCCGGGAATATCTCTTTCTGTAATCGTTCATAGTCATCAACAGCAGCTTTTACATTTTCCAGCTTTTCACTTTCCTCGATCAGCGGGTACACAATGAAGGCTTGTCTGCCAGACCGGATCTGCCCGCGCAATTGCTGATATGCAGTTTCGCGGTCTTGCGGTACCAAAATATGGGTGATGATCGGTTCGCGCCCGGCTGGCATTTCATCCATCACCGAGAGGTCCAAGTCTCCGTACAATGTAAGTGCCAGCGATCGCGGTATTGGGGTAGCCGTCATAACCAGCAAATGAGGGTTTAGCCCCTTGGCACGCAGGGCGGCCCTTTGGTTTACGCCAAATCGGTGCTGCTCATCGATGACTGTCAGTTGAAGGTCCTGAAAGGTAACCGGATCCTCGATAAGCGCGTGGGTGCCGATCAGGATCTTTACCTCGCCATTCATCAACCCTTCTTTGATCAGGTCCCGCTCGCCTGTCGCGGTGTCACCTGTAAGCAAACGCACCTGGCCATCGGCAAGCAAACCATTTCCTACCAGGGTAGCGTTCAAATTCTTGTAGTGCTGTTCTGCCAAAATGGAGGTAGGCGCCATGATGGCAGCCTGCGCCCCTTGCTGTATGACGAACATGGCCGCCATGGCGGCAACGATCGTTTTGCCAGAACCAACATCACCCTGGATCAGCCGGTTCATGGGTTTGCCGGTTAACAGGTCTTCACGGATATCCTGGATGGATTTGAGTTGCGCGTTGGTCAGCTGGTAAGGCAAACCGGCAATGGCTCCATCGAGCCACTGTTGGTCAACCTCAAATACACGGCCATCCACCGATTTCCAGTCGCGCTTTTGGCGCATAACACCCATTTGCAGGTAAAAGATCTCATCGAAGGCAAGCCGTTCCCGGGCTCGTTTCAGCCGTTCCTGGTCATCCGGAAAATGTGCCTGAAATAAGGCCTCACCCAGGCTCATCAGTGTAGCGTCTTGCAACAGCGAGGGTGGCAATGGGTCTGCTACGCGGGGTGTCCAATATTTAATGACCTGGTCCATCATCTCGCGCAGGTTCTTCTGGGTGATATTTTCTGTCAGACCATACACGGGTACGATCCGGTTGGTATGCAGGTTGTCGATCTCAATCGGTTCCCAGCTTGGGTTGTTCATCACTAACCTGCCCAGGTATCGGTCGATCTTGCCTGCCAGGGCCACATTCATGCCCTTGCTAAACCGGTTTGCCAGCCAGGGTTGGTTGAACCATGTCACCCGCAGCGAATCCATGCCATCAGATATGACCACTTCTACCATCGAGCGGGAACCCCCGCTGAGCGGGCGGTTGAATACCGATTGGATCTGGCCGATCACAGTCACTACATCGCCGAAAAATAGCGAGCGGATCGGTTTAAGTTGGCTGTAATCGTCGTAGCGCCGGGGGAAGAAATAAAGCATATCTCCCAGAGTGTACAAGCCCAGTTTTTCCAGTTTGCTTGCGCTTTTTGGGCCAACCCCTTGCAATACGGTGAGTTGGGCGCTTAACGCGGCCGGGGTTTGGCTCGTTATCGCGCCCGGATACGAAGATGCCCGTGGCTGGGGCAGCTTGCGTTCCTGATGATTCTCGCGAGTGGGCGCCGGCCGGTTTTGCTCACGCTCTGGTTGGGTTCGTTGTTGGGTCTGCTCACGAGGTACCTCGCGGGCAGCAACCTGGGGTTGGGATTCTGGTTTGTTGGCGGCTTGTTTGGCGGGGGCAATGGTGGGCGGGCTTTGGGGCGCAGCTTTCGCGCCATTGGCTGCAGGCGCGGTATCCGTGCTGAAGATCGGCTCTGGCATTGCGCCATCCATCGGTAATTGGCCCTGGATCCTCTTCCATATCCCTTTAAGTGTTTCGGTACGCGAAGCCGGTGTTAACCGGTGATAATCCCTGAGCCGGTTGGATACCAAGGTGATGATCTCTTCCGGAACGCCATCGTTGCGTGCTTCGGTTTCCCAAAAGTCCAGGATCTTGGCGATGCCGCCAATAATGGCCTTGTTCTGGTAGCCATTGTCGTATTCGGCCCTAAAATATTTTCTAAGTTTTTCAATGGATGATTGCATAGCATTATTTTACCTTATGATAAAAAACCATTGGTTTGTGCCTAAGCCCTGCGCTGCCGGCCAAAAAAAGGCCAGTGGATCAGGTTCCACCGGCCTATCTATCATTGATGTCACCCCAAATATCTATTCGATCGAGATAATGAACTGATAATGCGGTTGGCCGCCTTCTTGCAATTCAACCTCAAGGTTCTGATACCTTTGGCGCACCAGGTCAGCGATTCGGTTGGCTTCTGCGTGTTTTAGGTCAGCACCATAAAAGATCGTGATCAACTCAAAATCTTCGGCTTTTACCTTGTCCAAAAACAGCATGACTGCGTGTTCAAGGCTATCAGAAGACAAGCATAATTTGCCATTCTCCAGCGCGATCACTTGGCCTTCCTTGACAGTCACATCATCGATCTCAACTGATCGGCTGGCGATGGTGATCTCGCCGGTGATGACATGGGTAAGCGACTTGGTCATTTTATCGCTTACCAAATCCAGGTCGCCATCCGGGTTGAGTTGCAACATCGCCGACAGGCCTTGCGGAATGGTCTTGGAAGGAATCACCCGTACCTGTTTAACGGTTACATCCTTGGCCTGGTTGGCAGCAAGGATGATGTTCTTATTGTTGGGCAGAATGATCACCTTGTCGGTGGGAAGGTTTTCAAACGCATCCAAAATGTCGCGTGTAGATGGATTCATGGTTTGGCCGCCGCTGATCACCGCGGAAGCCCCCAGGCTGGCAAAAATGCGCGAAATTCCGGTGCCAGGGGAAACAGTGATGACGGCGATCTGGCCGGGGTTGACGTTGGCAAATTCCAGTTTGGAGTGTTTGGTTTGGCTTTCAATGTCATCCATCTGCGCCAAAAGATTTTCCATGGCTACCTTGGTGATGGTGCCTTGGGTCAAAATATAATCGATTGGTTCGTATCTTTTTTCGAGCAAGGTATGGATGTGCATTCGGTACATCCCCTCACCCTCGCCAACCTGAATGGATGTGCCGATATCCTCCAACTTGGTGTAAAAAGAACTTAAGTTGAACTCAGTATTGGGTTTAAAATCCACTACTACTTCCCAATCCTGCCCTTCCTCAACATCTTCCAGCGCGTTTTCCAAATTCATCGCAGAAAGCGGCTGAACGGAGAAAAGGGCGGTGTCAAGGGATTGGCCGTCAAGGTACCGAACCATTCCCTCCAAAATAAAGAACAACCCTTTGCCGCCTGAATCTACCACGCCAGCCTGTTTCAAGATCGGCAAATACTCCGGGGTGCTGGCAACGGACCTATCCGCGGCATCCACCACCCTGCGAAGTAGCTCTGTAGGGTCATCGGTTTCCTTGGCGGCAATTTCGGCTTCACTGGCAATATCTTTGGTTACGGTTAGGATGGTCCCCTCGACCGGGCGCACAACGCCTTTGTATGCGGTGTCTCGCGCTTCTCGGAAGGCGTTGGCCAATCCCTCTGCTGTTACAACATCTGAACCCTGCAAAGCGCGCGAAAATCCACGCCAAATTTGAGACAGGATAACCCCTGAATTACCACGCGCCCCCATCAACGCCCCTTGCGCAAAAGCAGCCGCGGCTGCGCCAGCGCCATTATGGCCGGCAGAATTCACCTCCGCAACGGCTGAGTTCATGGTAAGCAGCATATTTGTGCCGGTATCGCCATCAGGAACGGGGAACACATTCAGGGCATTTACGGTTTGGTGATTGGTCCTCAACCAGGTGTGGCCGGCTTCCATTAAGTTTTTCAACATCAAACCGTCAAATCTTTTTTCTTGGGTCAAAGTAGATCTCCTGGTGAGGGGGGTATTGTCTTGCCGTTACTCTGGTTCATTAATCCGTGTTGCTAATTCGCAACCCTTGTACATGGACATTAACATGGCTTACTTTAAGACCGATGTTCTTTTCAACCGTGAACTTGATGGCGTTTTGAACACTGGATGCAACGGTTGCGATCCGGGTGCCAAATTCCACTATGATGTAAACATCAATATTTAACTGGTCATCTACAAATTGCACATTGACACCCCGGCTTGGCTCCCGGGTGATGGATGATGCGATACCCTCGGCCAAATTTTTGGGCGCTAAACCCACAACGCCATAGGACTGCAATGCGGAATGATAGGCGATCGAGGCGATCGCGTTGGGAGAGATATGGATGCTTCCTAAGCTTGTTTTTTCTTGGCCCATTGTGTCATTTCCTTATGTACGTTATTAAACACTTTACTTGTCATTCGGTTCGCTTTATGGTAAAATCTTGCGCCTAAGAACAAGGCATAGTTATTATAGCAAGAAAGGAAGTTTTTCGATGGCTAAATGCGCTCATTGTGGGAAAACCACAACTTTCGGTCATAACCGCTCTTTCTCTCAGCGTGCTACCAACCGCAAGTTTTTACCTAACTTGCAAAAAGTAACCGTGTTCGAAAAAGGCGTCAAGGCTCAGAAGACCCTGTGCACCAAGTGCATCCGCACCATGGTCAAGACAGCCTAATTGTTTTCCAACCGAAATAAAAAGATCGCGGACCCTGATCCGCGATCTTTTTTATTTTTCTCCCAAAATATCCCGAAACCCTTTGATCGCGGCGGCCAGGCCAGATGGGTGGTTGAACAAAGCATTGCCCGCAACAAAGGCATCTGCTCCGGCAGAATACACACTCGATAAGGTTTTTTCCGAGATACCGCCATCCACCTGCAACCATGTTTCCAGGTTTCTATCACAGATCATCCCTCGGATCTCCGAAATCTTTCTCAAGGTATACGGCAAGAAGCTTTGGCCGCCAAAACCCGGGTTCACTGTCATTACCAGTACCAGGTCGGCCTGGTCGATCACCTCACGCAACTGCGAAGCAGGCGTTGCTGGGTTCAGAGATATGCCGGGTTTCACACCCAACGATCTGATCAGTTGCAAGGTACGGTCCAGGTGTGTGCATGCTTCAACGTGCACT
>SXKT01000043.1 GCA_005778035.1 Chloroflexota bacterium | reverse complement strand
GCCATCGACAATGCCCCGGCTTCATCACACACCAATACATTCTCAGGGGTGAGTGTGCGTTCCAAATTATCCAAAGTGGTCAGTTTTTCGCCATTGGCGGCAGCCCTCGTGATGATGGTAATCGGTTTTCCGGCTGCCCTTTGAGCCAGTACGTCAAAATCAAACGCGTGCAAGGGGGCTCCTACTTCCAGCATGGTGTAATTGGTGGCATCCACCACATTACTGATAGGCCTCATCCCCGCGGCACGCAGCCTACGTTGCACCCAATAAGGGCTCGGGCCTATCTTAACCCCATTGATCTGCCCCACCGCGAATCTCGGATTGAGACGGGGGTCATTGATTTGGATCTTAACCTTGCCACGAATAGAAGGCCCTGTAGCACGGGTGGTATTTACGATCTTTTTTAGCGGCACATTCAACAACGCGCTTACTTCACGGGCAACGCCATAAATGTTGGCATTTCGGGCGTTATTGGGCAAAATACTGATATCCAGAACCGCATCACCAATGTAGTCTGCCAATGGAACACCTACGGGCGCGTCAGCATCCAGGAAGATGACACCCTCATGCTCAAGCGAAATGCCCAGTTCTTTCTCTGAGCACACCATCGAGTAGGAATCAACCCCGCGGATCTTGGCGCGCTTCAGTTTTGTCAGCACCAATTCATCGGCATGGCCATCATAAATAACCGCGCCTTCTTTGGCGTATGCTACCTTCAAAGGCTTGGCAAGCTTGCCTGTACCCTTAAACGGGACCAAATTTGGAGCCCCTGTCAGCACGGTGTGATGGTCCTTGCCATCGTACAACTCACATAAGGTCAGCCGATCGGCGTTGGGGTGGGGGTTTACTTCAGTGATCTCCGCGACCACGATCGTCTCCGGATCCCACTCAATGCCAGTGATCTTGAACCCATACTTGTTTTCAACTGGTAATTTCCAGCCAGCGTAATGGATCTCATCAACCTCCAAGCCAGAGGCTGTCAGAACCTTTGCAAGTTCCTCGATCGAAATATTTAGATCTACAAAATCTTTAAGCCATGAAACAGGTACTTTCATGCCAACCTCCTAAAACTGCTGCAGGAAACGGATGTCGTTTCCCCAGAAATAACGAATATCGTTCATTTTATGTAATAGCATCGTTTGTCGTTGAGGCCCCATACCAAAGGCAAACCCGCTGTATACCGTGGGGTCATAACCGCCATTTTGCAAAACAACCGGGTGCACCATTCCGCTGCCAAGGATCTCAAGCCAGCCTGAGTTTTTACAAACCGGGCACCCTTTGCCGCCACATACAAAGCACTCCACGTCCATCTCAGCCGAGGGCTCGGTGAATGGGAAATAAGACGCCCTGAAACGAACCCGCGCCTGTTCGCCGAACATTCGGCGGGCAAACTCAGCCAGGGTACCTTTTAGGTCACCATAGGTAATGTTCTTGCCCACCGCAAGCCCTTCTACCTGATAAAACTGAACCTCACTGCGGGCAGTGATCTGCTCGTAGCGGTAGCACATTCCTGGCAAGGCAATGCGGATGGCGGGTGGATTTTGAGGATCTAAAGCCGAATATTCCCGCATCGCGCGGATCTGGCCTGGCGAGGTATGGGTTCGCAATAACATAGGGTTGTCGCCAGCCTCGGGCGCGTCGATGTAGAAGGAATCTTGCATCTCTCGCGCCGGGTGGTGGGGAGGAAAATTTAATGCCTGAAAATTCATTTCATCGGTTTCAACATCACGGGAGGTATATGCCTGAAAGCCCATATCGCCCAAGATCGCCAGGATGCGCCGCAGCGAAACCGTCGCCGGATGCAATCCGCCTTTTTTTGCAGGGCGGCCTGGCAAGGTCACATCGATCTTTTCAGAAGATATGGCTTTTTGCATTGCCTCTTGTTTCAAGGTTTCCGATTTTTCAGCAAAGGCCGCTTCCAATTTTTGTTTTACCTTATTGGCTTCCTGGCCGACCAAAGGTCGTTCTTCCGCTGTTAGCGTCCCCATTTTCGAGAAGACCGACATGACCTCGCTGCTACGGCTCAGATTTTCGATGCGCCATTGCTCCAAGGCTTCCAGCGTTTCTGCCCCGGCCAACGTATCCAGGGCATTATTTTCAATACTTTTTAGCTTGTCCAACATCACCTGCCTCCAATCACAATACTTGGCATTAACTTAAAACTCTCGTCCTTTGTTAGGGACGAGAGTTATATTCCCGCGGTACCACCCAGCTTGATCTAAAAGATCCACTTACCCGACTATCATCGGAAACCATCGTAACGGGCGGTCATCCCGGCCAGCGCTACTGTTAATTTCACGCAGGCAACTCGCAAGGGAACTTCAATTGGCTTCCGCAGGGAGCAATTTCAGCAACTCTTTGCTCTTCTCTGGCAGCCTCTTCCAATTTACTTTCCTTGGTCTTCGTCGTTGTAATCCTATTATATTCCGTTTTTAGGCACCGGTGCCATTTATTTTGGCAAATAAGAGATGAATGTACCCATATCCGTGCCGTTGTCAATCGGTCGACGCCAAAGATAATATAAGTTGTAACCGCCCTGGTTCAAAAAGACCCCCAAACCAACAGCGCCTTTGTAGTTGGCGATCACGGTTTCCATTGCTTTTTTAGTCTTAATGCCAAAGGGAAAGGCAAAGGTGTTGATCTCAACTCCCAACTTTTCTGCCAGATAAGCCTTCGAGTATACGATCTCTTGGTCGCAAAAGCGGCAATTGGAGAGATCAGCGTGGCCTTGGGTGTGGCTTCCCATTTCCCATCCGCTTTTGGCCAGTGCCTTCAACTGATCCACATCCATATATCCACTTGTCCCTACATAATTGCCAACCAGGTAAGCTACACCGGTAAAACCATATTCAACCATGATGGGGTATGCGTTTTTATAGACCGAGAGGTCACCGTCATCAAAGGTGATTACAACTGGTTTTTCTGGCAGATCCGCACCAAAATTGATCGCGGCAACCAATTCGCTGACAGTGATGGTTTGGTAGCCATTGTCGTGCAAATACTGCATTTGCTGGCGAAAATCTTGTATTCCGATCACATAGGGGTTTGAGGTAGCCAAGTCATCTACCCGGTGGTAGAGCAATATCGGGCAGATGATCTCCCCCGGCCCTGTCCGGACTCTCACTGGTGTGGGGGTAGCCGAAGGCGGCACTGGTGTTGCCGTTGGCTCCGGGGTAAATGTTGGGGTTGCCGATGGAATGGGCGTAGCCGTTGCGGGAACGTTGGTCGGCGTAGGTGTTGCCATGAACAAGGCAATCACATTGCCCTGCCCCGGGCCGCACCCCGCCAACATGAACAGCAAGATCAGCAAGCATACATTTCGGAATAACATTTTCATTGGTTCATTATAATAAAAAAGGCCTGGGCGTTTCCACCCAGGCCTTCGCCTTATAAATTTTAGTAATCCATCCCGCCGCCGGGGGGCATGGCAGGGGCAGATTCCTTGGCAGGTACATCGGTGATCAAAACATCGGTGGTCAAGATCATCGCGGCGATGGAAGCGGCGTTTTCAAGCGCGCCACGAACCACCTTCACGGGGTCAATGACACCAGCCTTGATCATATCGGTGTATTCACCGGTAAGAACGTTGTAACCAATGTTCTTGTTGTTCTTGGCGGCACTTTCGCGGCGAACACCATCGATAATGACCGATCCATCTTGGCCGGCGTTAGCGGCCAACTTGCGGATGGGGGCTTCGAGGGCATTGCGAACGATCTTCACGCCCATTTGGGCATCTTCTGAATCGAGCTTGATGGCGTCGAGGACGCTGGAAGCATTGATGAGGGAGATCTCACCGCCAGCGACGATGCCTTCTTCAACAGCCGCGCGGGCAGCGGAAAGGGCGTCTTCAACACGGTGTTTCTTTTCTTTCAACTCGGTCTCGGTTGCTGCGCCAACACGGATGATGGCAACACCACCGCTGAGTTTGGCAAGGCGTTCTTGCAGTTTCTCGCGGTCATAGTCGCTGGTGCTCTTGTCGATCTCAATTCGGATCTGGTCAATTCGGCCCTTGATAGCGGAAGCTTCACCACGGCCACCAATGATGGTGGTGTTATCCTTGTCGGCAGAAACCTTCTCGGCACGACCAAGGTCTTCCAGGGTAACGCTCTCCAACTTGCGGCCGGTCTCTTCAGAGATGACGGTGCCACCCGTGAGGACGGCG
>SXKT01000042.1 GCA_005778035.1 Chloroflexota bacterium | reverse complement strand
GTGGCCACGCCGGTAATCAAATTTTTTGGTTGCCCTGATCAAACCGATGTTTCCTTCCTGGATCAGATCCAGAAAGGGCACACCGCGGCCCATATATTTTTTGGCAACAGAGATGACCAAACGTGAGTTGGCTGTGATCAGATGTTCACGGGCGGCCCAGCCATCCTCGATGTCGGTACGCAGGTCCATCCGTTTTTTGGGGCTAACATTGCCTTTTGCTAATTCTTCGCGACTGAAGCGGCCTTTCTCAATTCGTTGGGCCAGCAACACTTCTTCCTCCGCGGTCAGCAAAGGCACACGGCTTACCTCTTTTAGGTAAAGGCCAATGGTATCGTCGGTATCGATGTTCGCCAGGTAATCGTCAAAATCTGGACCGGCGTCTGCATCAACAGAATCGTCGGCTTCGTTTAATTCATCTTCGGTAGGTTCTGTGGTTGTGACATCTTCAACAAATGGAATACCCGCGCTTAGCAGGGCAGCAAATGCTTCTTCCAATTGTTCAACATCATGTTCGGCATCTGGAAAAAAATGCAAAATATCATCCAAGGTCACGAAGGACTTTGAACGTCCAACCTCGATCAATCGGGCAATCGGTGAGTACTCTTCCTCTTCTTCAGTTATCAACAAGGGTTCATCCATCTTTCATTCCTAATTCAGTTAATATCAAAAACAGAATACTCTTTTTCTGTTAATATTTCAATATGAAGCCAGTCGACCTAACAAAATTGTCAGGAATTGCGCATAGGGATAAAATTCCCAGCCATATAAAATGCGCCTTAAGGGAACAAACTATACAATAATTTTTCCAATAATGCAACCTATGGGAAATTATTACGAGCGAAAAAATACAAACACTCCAATTCGGGGAAAGTTACATTTGTCCATAAAGGTATTAGTATGGATAATACTTAAGTTCTTGATTTATGATTATCGATAATGTAAAATTCCCACACTAGTTCCAGTTTTTATGTAGGAAAATACAAAAATCTCGGAGGTTAGCTGATGTACCAAATTGAAGGATTAACGCAATTTGAAACGATCGCCATATGGGCGGTGTTTGGGATTGCTATTGTTGGGTTGGTCTACGCCTGGATCTTGCGTGTACAAATCCTTAAAGAAGATGCTGGAACCCCCAAAATGCAGGAAGTATGGGGCGCTATCAGGGATGGTGCTGATGCCTATCTCAAGCAACAATTAGGGTCGATCTTGCCTTTGATCGCTGTCCTTACCGTTGCGCTGTTCTTTTCAGTTTACATTGTTCCGCCCAGCCCCGAAGCACTCGACCGTTTTAAGGGCATGGAAGATAGCCAAATCAAACTGATCATAGGTATTGCCAGGGCCATCGCGTTTGTTATGGGCGCTGGTTTCTCCTTGACCGTTGGGCAAATTGGCATGCGCATGGCGGTCCAAGGAAATGTGCGCGTGGCTTCTGCTTCCCGTAAATCTTTTGGAGATGCCCTCCGAATTGCCTATCGAACTGGAACGATCACAGGCATGCTTACTGATGGTTTGGGCTTGCTTGGTGGAACCTTGATCTTCATTTTGTTGGGGATCGCGGCGCCAGACGCTTTGCTTGGCTTTGGTTTTGGCGGCACCTTGCTTGCTTTGTTCATGCGCGTTGGTGGTGGTATCTTCACCAAGGCTGCCGATGTTGGTGCTGACCTGGTTGGCAAGGTGGAAGCGGGCATCCCGGAAGATGACCCCCGCAACCCTGCTGTCATCGCTGACTTGGTTGGCGACAATGTAGGGGACTGCGCGGGTATGGCAGCCGATATTTTTGAATCTTATGAGGTAACGATCGTATCAGGCCTTATTTTAGGCTTGTCTCTGTATCATTTCACTGGCCGTTTAGAGTGGATCATCTTCCCATTGATCGTTCGCGGTATTGGTGTCTTATCTTCCATTATTGGCACCTATGTGGTGAAGAGTGAACCTGGCAAGGGCGGTGACGCTATGGCTGCCATTTTCAAGGGCTTCCTCTCGTCAGCTGCCATTTCGGCGGCATTGTTCTTCATCGCCGGTTATTTTTACATGAACAACGCTCAGATGGATGAGTGGGGTGGTTGGTGGCGTACGCCTATGGCAGTTGCGGTCGGCGTGTTGCTTGCGATCCTGATCGACCGACTCACCGAATACTTTACCGGAACCCATACTTCACCGGTTAAGGATATCAAGAAAGCAGCGGATACCGGCCCGGCTACCCTCATCTTGCAGGGTATTTCAGTGGGCTTTGAGTCCTCCGTTTGGTCAGTTTTAGTGATCGCGGTCACCATTGTCGCTTCCATTTTCATCATGGGGACGATCCCCGGCCTCGATGAAGCCCAGCGGATCTCCTTCATTCTGTATGGTGTAGCCATGACCGGTATTGGTATGCTAACACTGACTGGCAACAACGTGGCTATGGATTCGTTTGGCCCGATCGCGGACAATGCCAATGGTATTGGTGAAATGTCTTGGTCTGGCATGGAAGACAAAGAGACCAAGGATGCCCAGCAGATCATGGCTGATCTGGATGCGGTAGGCAACACTACCAAGGCCATCACCAAAGGCGTGGCAATTGGCTCCGCGGTGATCGCGGCTGTGTCATTGTTCGGTTCGTTCCTGGTAGATGTAACGCGTGCACAGGAAAGCCTGGGTGTACCGGTAGAACAGCAGATCCAGAACATCGGCATCCGGGTGGATATTCCGCAGGTTTTTGTGGGTATGCTGATCGGTGGCGCTTTGCCGTGGTTATTCAGTTCGTTTGCCATCCAGGCTGTCTCTCGGGCGGCGGCGATGATCGTGCAGGAAGCACGACGCCAATTTAAGTTGGGTGTATTGGAAGGAACCGTGCGGCCAGATTACGCCAAGGCTGTTCAGATCTCCACATCCGCCGCGCAAAAAGAATTGGTGGGTTTGGCTTTGCTTGGCATTGTCACCCCGATCGTGGTTGGCCTTACCCTGCAAGTGGAAGCGCTCGGCGGCTTTTTGGCGGGCATCATTGTGTCTGGCCAGCTGTTGGCGGTATTCCTCAATAACTCTGGTGGCGCCTGGGATAACGCCAAAAAATTGATCGAGGATGAGCCAAAAGATCCGGCAGC
>SXKT01000004.1 GCA_005778035.1 Chloroflexota bacterium | reverse complement strand
TCAGTCGTTCGTGGAATAGCGCGGACGGCGAACGTCACAACGAAACCGAATGGTTCAACGTGGTGGTCTGGGGCAACCTTGCGGAAATCTGCAAGCAGTACCTCGTCAAGGGACAACAGGTTTACATCGAAGGACGCCTGCAAACACGAAAATGGGAAGACAAAGAAGGCAACAAGCATAGCAGTATTGAGGTGGTCGCCAATGAAATGATGATGCTGGGAGAACGAAAGGAAAATAACCATTCCAACGGAAGCCAGCACCTCAACACGACCTTTACCGCTGAACCCACCTCATCCGAAGAAGATGAATTTCCTTTTTAACAGGATATCGGAGAATAAAAAATGGAATACAATCGCGAACGATCTGAGGAAGGCCAGCAAGGCGGTGGGGAACGTAAGTATTACTCCCGCCCCAAAATCTGCGCTTTCTGCTCAGATAAAAACATCGTCATCGATTACAAATCGGTCGACTTGCTAAAACGCTATGTCACCGAGGAAGGCAAGATCCGACCTCGCCGCCAAACTGGCACCTGCGCATTGCACCAACGCGCATTGGCCGGAGAGATCAAAAAGGCCAGGCACATTGCCTTGTTGCCCTTTGTGAGCGGTGGACGCGAGGACTAAATAACGAAGAGGGCATGGCGAAATACCCATGCCCTTTTTTATTGAGGGACTATGACAACCAACAAACACATTAACCAAAAACACCTTGCCCACGCCGCCGTAGTAAAACAACAACAAAAAATGATCATGACTGGTGGGGTCGTGGTCATAGTTGCAGTCGTATTGCTGGTTTTGTACGGTGTATTATCGAACACTGTCCTATTACCATTCCGCAATGTGGCCACCGTCAACGGAGACAAGATCTCGGCTGGTGAGTTCCAAAAATACGTCAAGATCCAGCGTATCAACTCGATCAATACCTATACGCAATACTACCAATATGCCCAAATGTTTGGCATCCAAAACCCTGAAGAAGACCAATCTTTTGGTGGAATTTTGCTCGAACAAAAAACCCGCCTTTCCAGCACCGACATTATGGGTCAATCTGTATTGGATACCCTTGTTGAAGACCGGCTTGTGCGGCAAGAAGCCGAACGGCGTGGAATTACCGTCGACAAGGCGGAATTGGATAAATATCTGCAAGATTCCTTCGGTTATTTCCCTGATGGAACCCCCACTACCGCTCCGACTGCCACCATGTATAGCACCAATGAGCCGGACCCCGAATCCTTTGCTATCGTGACCATTACCCCCTCCCCAACCATCGCCACTACCGAAAGCATTGAGGGTACAACTACTCCTGAGCAAGTGGAAGCTACTGCCACCGCTGCCGGCCCAACCGCAACACAAGCGCCAACTTCAACCCCCGCTCCCACCGCCACTGCCATTACCGCCGAGGGTTACAAGGACCTGTACAATGAACGTGTGACCGGTTTTGGTGAGCAAACCGGAATCACCGAAGATGAATTTGTCAACTTGTACGAATCCTACATCCTGCGAGAAAAATTGCTCAAAGAAATTACCAAGGACCTTGTTCCCTTCGATGAGCAAGTTTGGGCACGTCACATTTTGGTAAAGACAAAAGAAGAAGCCCAAGCCGTGATCGACCGCCTAAATGCAGGCGAAGATTGGGTTGCCATCAGCAAAGAAGTATCTATCGACACCGGTTCCAAAGACAATGGTGGCGATTTGGGCTGGTTTGGCAAGGGTATGATGGTGAAGCCATTTGAAGAAGCTGCATATGCCCTGACAGTCGGCCAGATCAGCGCGCCAGTAGAAAGCGAGTTCGGCTTCCATATCATTCAGTTGATCGGAAAACAGGAAAAACCGATCACCGAAACCGAGTTTGCTACTAAAAAGCAAACATACTTTGCCGAGTTTCTGGCCAAATTGAAAGAAGAAGCCACGATAGAGATCGACGAGTTTTGGAAGACAATTGTGCCAACCGAACCGGCTGCGCCATTCTAAAAGAAATTCAGGTTCCGAAAAAAATAAAACCGCGAATGCCAACATGCATTCGCGGTTTTCCATAATAAACCCTTGATTATCGGTTACCCAGCATTTCGTCGCTCAATTCATCCAACCGCAGGCTAATTTGCTGGCTGGCGCTATCGCGGCCCATCGTTATGCCATAGATCACATCCGCCACCTGAACTGTGTTGCGGTTGTGCGTTACTACAATAAATTGGGTGGTCCGGCTCAGATCTCCAAGCAGATCCCTAAAACGGCCAACATTTGCCTCATCCAGCATTGCGTCCACTTCGTCCATTACACATAATGGTGTTGGGCTCACTTTTAGCAAGGCAAAAACCAGGCTGATCGCTGTCAATGACCGCTCTCCACCCGAAAGCAGAGATAAACCTTGTTCACGACGACCAGGCAATTTGGCTTCGATATCTATGCCGGTTTCGGTTAGGTTGTCCGGATCGGTCAAGATCAACTTGGCCGAACCACCTCCGAACAAACGGGTAAAGATCTGCCTGAATTCATCCGCTACTTTTTCAAAAGTTTTGGTAAATTCTTTGCGGGTAACATCATCCAATTCCGCAATTACCTCCCGCAAGTCAGACTCGGCTTTTTTTAGGTCCTCAACTTGTTCGGTCATAAATTCAAATCGTTCTTTAACTGCAAAATATTCTTGTTGGGCTTCCTGGTTCACTGAACCCATCCTGCGGATTTGCCCACGTTTCTGGTTGAGGAAATCCTCGAGGTCTGGCGAGAGTTCAGTTACCAATGGCAGTGTTTCTACCAAATCTCCCATCGGCAAGGGCACTTCTCCGGTTATGGTGTCTTGATATTCAAACTGAACCAAACCAAAATCCTCCTCAATTCGACGTTTGAGGGATTCCAGGTTCTCTTGTTTTCGGTTAAGGTCAATTTGAAGTTGTGAATACACCCTTTCTACCGCGGCCAAATTGCGCTGGGCTTCTACTTCCTGGGATTGTAGGGAAAGCTCTTGTTGTTCCGCGACCGCCAAGGCTTCTTCGGTAGGCTCGATCCTTTTGCGCAAATCCTCAATTTGGTCATAATAACCGTGTTCAGAATTTAATAGAACTTCTTTTTGCGCCTGAATATGAGCCATACTACTTTCCATGTCGGTGGCACGATTCTGCACGTCAGATATTTGTTGATCAACCTTGCGTACCACCGCATCACGTTCGCGTTTCCGATCTTCAGCCGTTTGTACAGACCGCTGTGAGACAGAAACCCGGGCACTCCAGAATGAACTTTGTTGGCTTAGTTCATCGGGAGAATTTTCCGCCAGTTGGCCATTAAGCTGCCGTAATAGTTCGTGGGAAACGGTTAGTTTTTCTTCAATTTCTTCCAATAATAGACCAGTTTCCGTTTGGTCTGCCTCGCTGGTGACGATCTCTTTTTTTAATATGTCCTTTTGGTTCACCTGAAATTCATATTGGCGTTTTGCCGATTCGTAAGCAACCTGCGTCTGTTGCTCCTCACTCCGTGTCTCTCGCAACCTTTTTTGGGTGCCAGACGACTCAGCAGATACCTTGTCAGCTTCTGCCCTTAATTCCAAAGTCTTTTGTGCCAACTCCGAAAGTTCATCGGCCAGCCTGTTGATCTGCACGGTGGACTGTTCCAGTTTTTCGGTCAATTCCCGTTTTTCACGTGGTCTTGCCAATGCACTGGCCCGGTTGACTTTGCCTGCAGCGATCACGCCATCCGCCCTAAAGACTTCCCCGGCCAGCGTAACACAAGCAACGAAAGGGTTTGAAATTCGGGCTTGTTTGGCAGCCTCCCTATCTTTTACTAAAACGATGCCTCCTAATAAGGTCTCTATTGTGGGCCGTAATGAGTCTTCTACAGTGATCAAACTTGCCAGCGTACCGATCGCTTCGATTCTGGAGCTTGCACTTCCAGCCTTCGGGGCGCTATCCACCGGAAACACAACTGCACGGTCATTTGAAGATTCCAACAATTGCAGTGTTTCGCCAATATCATCCTTGGAGTTGATCAACACCAGATCAAACGCGTCTCCCAAAGCCGCCGCTACCGCTGTTTCATACTCTGCCTCCACTTCGATAGCTGAGGAAAGTAAACCGCGTGCGCCTTTAAGCTTGTTCGACCGAGCGGCTTCAAGTAGATATTTTGCGCCACTGGCAAATCCAGCCATGGAGTTTTCAGCCTGATGGATCACTTCCAAACGCGCTTGCAAGCGGGCTTGTTCACCCATCAGTTGATTTTTTTGGTCCTGTAATTGGCGTTTTCGGGTTTCATGTTCATCCAGTACTCTCCGCAATTCACTCAGGCGGTGTTCCTTTTCTGAAGATTCCAACTCCAAAGCCAAATAGCGTTTTCGTGCTTCGCTATATTTTCGTTCAGCTGTATCTTTTGCGGTTTCCGCTGTAGCGATCACCATATCCGAAGAACGCAAGCGTTCTTTTTGATTGTTGATGCGGGTCTTTAATTCATTTAAGTGAGCCTGAAAATTTGCCCTGCGGCCGTTTAGGCCGTTAAGGTTTTGCCTGGCAGTGTTTATCTTTTGTTCAATATTGGCTTTCTCGATCAATTTGGAATCCAACGCCGCCTTGATGCTAATGGCCTGTGTCTTGGCTTCTTCAGCCTCTTGCAGTACTTGTTCCAATTCTCTGGTTGCCTCAACCAGCCTTTCGTGAGCGGCTTGCTTTTCATCAGCCAATCGTTGTTGGTCCGCTACAGCTCGTTCGCGCGAATCTAAAACAGAACGGGACCGTTCATCAAGCACTGCCAATTCTCGGCTGGCCGCCCCTCGCAAATTATGCAAATTGGCACTTTCACGGTGCCATTCATTTAATTGCGCCCGTAATGAGGCCAAATGCCCCCTGGCTTTGGTAAATCCCTCTGATAGATGGGTGAAGGTATCTCGGGTGGAAGTTAATTTTTGCTCGTGGGTTCGCGCGTTGGTTTGGGCTTCTATCAGTTCTTTTTGGGACCGGTGCCAGTGGTACCCATACCACTCCCTTAGGATCACCTTTAGTTCATTTTGCAAGATTGCATACTCTTGCGCTTTTTTGCTTTGTTTTTCCAAACCACGTAAACGCGGTTCCAGTTCAGCCAAAATATCCAATACCCTGTCCAGGTTGCGCAGGGTATTTTCAAGCCTTCTCAAGCTTTCCTCTCGGCGAGTTCGGTATAAACCAATACCAGCAGCTTCCTCAAACAGCTTGCGCCGTTCATCCGCTTTTAATGCCAACGAAGCATCGACCATTCCTTGGCCTAAAATGGTATAGGTCCGTTCCGATAAGCCAGATTGGGCCAGCAATTCATTAACATCCCTTAGTCGAACGGTTTGGCCATTTAGCAGGTATTCGTTGCGCCCATCGCGGAATGCTCGCCGGGTAACTGCTACCTCACTAAAATCGATCGGCAGCCAACCATCACTATTATCAAATGTAATCGTGACTGCTGCCATGCCAGATCGCGGGCGTTGTTCAGAACCTGAAAAGATCATATCCTCTGTCTTTTTGGCACGTAACAAGTTATGCGATTGTTCGCCCAAGACCCATCGTAAAGAATCGGCAAAATTAGACTTGCCTGAACCGTTGGGCCCAACGATGGCAGTTACCCCATCGGCAAAATTGAATTGGGTACGGGAGGCAAAGGTTTTAAATCCATGCAACTCAAGTGATTTTAATCTCAGCGGCATTTTTTAATTTTTTCCAAAGTTCTGTTGGTTTTCAATGGTTTGCAAAGCATTTGTCGCGGCGGCCAACTGGGCTGCATGTTTTGAGGTTCCTTCGCCGCTCCCCATGGTTTGCCCTTGCACATGCACTTCTATCGTAAACGTTTTTTGGTGTTCTGGCCCCTGCGATTCGACCACTACGTATTTGGGAATCCCCATCCCAATCGACTGGGTTAATTCCTGCAAACGCGATTTCGGATCGATCGTGTTCACCTCTTCCAAAATCTTGTCGGCCGTAGGGCGGAGGAAAGGCAGAATAAATATTCGGGCTGCTTCAAGATCGTTTGCCAAGTAGATAGCGCCAACGATCGCCTCAAAGGTAGCGCATAACAAAATATCGCGATCCCTGCCACCCGATTGCACTTCACCCTTGCCCAAACGCATTGCAGGGCCGATTTTGAGTGCCCGAGCGTAAGTTGCCAATGTTTCGGTTCGAACCAAAGCGCTTCGCAAGCGGGTCAATTCCCCTTCACGCATCTCAGGGAACTGTTGATAAGCCCATGCGCCGACGACAAAATCCAACACAGCGTCGCCTAAAAATTCCAACCGTTCGTTATCTGATACAGATGATGGATGTTCATTTACAAAAGACCGGTGTGTTAATGCACGAGTTAATAGCTTTACGTCACCCTCAAAAGGTAATCCAAGCCTTTTGCCGAAATCACTCGGCGTTTCAATTCCCCTAGGTTCGGGGTTCGTTCCAGTGGAATTCATGGAAATGCCTCCTGGGAACAAAAAAAGCGCCAGACACCCAACAGGTTGAGTGGGCTGGAGTTTTTCATGTTCCATTCTTTTTGTAAATTTTACTCGTATAATTCCGTTACCGCTTAGGCGAACCCTTAAAGATTTGGCAGGAATAGATGGATCACTCCAATAACATACTAAATGGCATTGAAATTGGCTTGGGAGCCTGGCAGTGGGGCGAGAAGAATGTTTGGGGATACGGTGAGCATTACCATGAAAAGGACATCGAAGAGGCGTTTTCCATTTCGCTCGAAAGGGGCGTGAAACTTGTCGACACAGCTGAGATCTACGGCAATGGCCGTTCCGAAAAGATACTGGGAAAGTTATTAAACAACCAAAATACCCATCCAATAATCGCTTCAAAATTATTTCCTTACCCTTGGCGCTTTACCCAAAAAAGCGTTATCAGAGCATTCGAAGGCAGTTTGGAACGCATTGGCTTGCCCAGGATAGACCTATACCAGATCCATTGGCCCAATCCGATCGTACCCATGGAGACACAACTATCTGGTTTGGCACAGATGGTAACCGCTGGCAAACTTGGCGCCATTGGTGTTTCCAACTTCAACCAATGCCAAATGTTTCGCGCGGTAAGGATTTTGCTCAAATACAATATCCCTTTGGCGGCTAATCAGGTTGAGTACAACTTGTTGAATCGCACCATTGAGAAGAATGGATTATTACAACGCTGCACCGAAATGGGCATCAGGATCATCGCCTATAGTCCCATCGCAATGGGTTTGCTCTCTGGAAAATATAACCAAGAAAACCCTCCCACTGGACTCCGCGGAATTAAATATGCCAACCAAATTGTCAAGATCCAGCCGCTCATACGTCTCCTCACCGAAATAGGCCATGACCACGAAGGAAAAACAGCTGCCCAGGTCGCGATCAATTGGTGTATCTGTAAGGGCACTTTGCCGATTCCGGGTGCAAAAAATTTTAATCAGGCTGCCAGCAACGCTGAGTCTGCCGGGTGGCGCCTCAGCGAGCAGGAGGTTGCATCCCTGGACGCAGAAAGCGACCGATTATGAATGACGATTTGGAGCAGATATATTCACAACTTGAAGGTGTACTAAAACGCTACGCCCCCCCACTGGCTCTTCGCACAAAACCGGGTGATCTTTTGGAATTATGGTCTGAAAAGGCGATCACGATTGAGGGCCGCAAGCGCAAGGAGGTATACTTTGCCGGATTAGCCCCCCATAAGGGCTACATCGGTTTTTACTTTATGCCCGTCTACGTAGATGCAGAGATCAGCTCGCTATTTGACCCAAAATTGCTAAAGACACTTAAAGGCAAATCTTGTTTCCACATTTCCCGGTTGGATGATGACCTTTTGTCTGCCATCGAGGACGCCTTACAAAAAGGATTCGAACTGTACCGTCAACGCGACTGGCTGCCGTGAATTAATTTGGAAAAATTGTGCTAAAATAGGATTGTGGAACAATACTCCCTGCCATGGGGATGCCTGGCTTCGACGGGGGAGGTTGGCTCCGGAATGCGTGCCGAGAGGTGCCGAGCTCGAAAAATCAGCACAAAAAATCAAGTGCCAATCGCACTTCCTACACCGCTATGCCCCTCGCTGCCTAATAGCAGCAGGCAAAAACGGTCCGCCTCATAGCGAGGCGGCGTCTACCGCTACCGTTCATCAACCCGGAGAGCGAGTGGGCGTCACAAAGGTTGGTTGCCGTACCGCAACATCACTAACGGTATGAAAGAGGGCTTTAGGGCCTGAGTGGTTGGCTGGGGTCTCGATTCGCTGCCTGTTTGAACCCCGGCGACATTAACAGGAAGCTACGCACGTAGATTTCCGTTAGTCGAATCTTTCGGACGCGGGTTCGATTCCCGCCATCTCCACAATAAACGCCACCCCAAGGTTACCGTATCCTTTGGGGTGGCGTTTTTTCGAAAGGAAATAATGTGGAACCCTCTAACCTGACCCAATTCATTTTGGACAGTCAAACGGATCCTGCGGTATTAGAATCGCTCTACCGCCGAGACCCTGCCGCATTCCAAAAAAGCTTTCAACATGCCATCCAGCAGCAACCAAACTCCATTGTCCTTTCGGTTTGGAACGCACGGCTAACGGCAGAAAACACCAGCCAACCTCCCCAAACAAACATGGGGATCACGAATGCTCTGGTTGCCGGTGGTTTTGCCAGTATGGCTGCAGTTATTACCCGGCTTGCATTGGTATGGGTGTTGGATGAAACCAACTCACCGGTCAACCTTCTTTTGGGCATTGCAACCGCAATGATAGGCTTCTTTTTATACAACAACCGAGCCAGCCGTAAGCTTTCGGCAGTCATCTTGGGGTGTTTGGCTGCAATAGCCTTGTATATCAATTTGCTTCCGTTTAATGGCAAAGATGCGGTCATTCTTGCCAATTTACATCTGCCCATCGTGATATGGGTGTTGGCAGGCGCGGCCTTTACAGGAAACCAATTCCGGCAAACTGGCGCACGCCTGGCGTTCCTTAGGTTCAATGGGGAATTCGCCATATTGTTTGCCGTTATGGCGATTAGCGGGATCGTGCTTACCGGCGTCACATTGCGCTTGTTCAGCCTGATCGGCCTCGATATCGCAGAGTTTTATTTTACGAACATTGTCACCACCGGGGCGGCGTTTTTGGCTGTCATTGCTGCCTTTATGGTGTCCAATCAATATGTTCTTGCCAAAAATATGGCCCCCTATATTGCCAAGATCTTTAGCCCACTCGTGCTGCTCACACTCCTTGTCTTTTTGGTCTCTGTGGTTGTCGTTGGCCTTGATCCATTTATAGACAGGGATTTCCTCCTGATCTTTAATGTTGTTTTGGCTGCGGTACTCGCTGTGATCATTTTCTCAATCACGGAACGTGCTGAACAGGAGAGCCGCACTATTTTTGACTGGGCCTCCTTTGCCCTAATTTTTTTGGCATTGGCAACCGATTTGACCGCCTTGTTCGCCATCGTTTTCAGGCTTTCCGCCTATGGCTTAACCCCCAACCGCCTGGCAGTTTTGGGGGCAAACATCGTAATTTTAGTGCACCTGGCATGGATCCTTTGGGTGTTCTACCAGTTCTTGCGCAACGAACAAGGGGTAACGATCCTTCAACAGGCTGCAACCCAATACTTACCTGTATATGGTGGATGGGGATTAATCGTGGCGATTTCATTCCCATTGGTTTTTGGGTTTTAGAAACCCTCAGCTGACCCAAAATTGTCAAACAATTTCGTTTTTTTGGCCATTAACAACAAATAATCTGGCCACTTGCACTTGAAACGGAAAAATAAGTAAGTAGAATGAAAGGATAAAAAGGAGCGCGCCATGAAAAAATTATCATTCTTCATTATTCTACTTTTAATGACCAGCCTTGCTTGTTCATTCTCGTTTGGAGACACGAACACAGCGGACGACGAACAAGGTTCCTCAAATTCCACCGGGCAATCATCCAATAGCGGTCTATCAGGTGGCATCTCAAACTTGCAAGATGTTAAAAATGCGGTCGTCCAAATCGAATCGCAAGGGACATTTATCGACCCACAAGTTGGTTTGGTGGTCAATGGCGCTGGCCGCGGAAGCGGATTCCTGATCGATCCATCTGGCGTGATCGTAACCAACAACCACGTTGTCACCGGTTCTGCTTTGCTTAAAGTTTACCTAAATGGTGAAGAGTACAATGGCCGTATCCTTGGTAAATCCGAATGTTCAGATCTGGCTGTCGTAAAGATCGATGGAGGGCCATTCGACTATTTGGATTTTTACGATGGGGCTGTCGAACCTGGACTGGAAGTATATCTTGCCGGTTTTCCGCTTGGAGATCCTGAATACTCCCTCAACAAGGGCATTATCTCCAAAGCCAAAGCCAATGGCCAATCCAGTTGGTCTTCGCTGGATTACGTCCTGGAACATGACGCCAATGGCAACCCTGGCAACTCGGGAGGTCCATTGATCACATCCGACGGCAAAGTGGTGGGCATCCATTACGCATCGTTTGAGGATGCCGGCCAATATTTTGCCATCGATACCAAACTTGGCCAACAGGTTATTGATGTGCTTCGAGAAGGCAATGACCAGGATTCGTTGGGTATCAACGGCACAGCGGTCCAAAGTGATGATGGTAGCTTGTCAGGCATATGGGTCGCCTCAGTAGAAAGCGGTTCCGCTGCCGATAAGGCTGGCATCAAACCTGGAGATATCTTGTACCAGGTAGAAAACCTTGTGTTGGCTACCGACGGTACCATGAAAGATTATTGCGACATCCTTAAGACTCACCAGCCTGAAGACGTGCTGGCCATTTCTGTCATCCGCTACGATTCTGGCGAGTTGCTGGAAGGCCAGATCAATGGCCGCGAATTGGAAGTTACTGGCAATTTTGATGGTACCGTCGCTTCTGGTGGAGACAACACCGGTGGGCAACAACCAAGCGGTGATGCCCCCGATTTTTACACCGAAGAATTTGAAGGTGACACTGGCAATTTTTCCTATTTTGAATGGCACGAGCTCGTGAACGACAAGGAAGCCAACCCAACCTATGCACCCTTTACCGATGATGGCAATATGGTCTTCGAATTAAATGACACCGATAAATATGTGTATGTATACTACACACCATTCACCTACACAGATACTTATTTGGAGGTGCAAGCCACCAACCGGGCTTCCAACAGTATTATGACCTCCCTTATCTGCCGATATTCAGATGAAGGCTGGTACGAAATCAATATCCAAAATGATGGCCTATACAGTATTTTGGCATATGTTTTCAGTGATGGCCGTTATTACACCATCGCGAACGGTGGTTCCACTGCCATCAAACAAGGCAAAAGCACTAATCAATACGGGTTCTCCTGTAATGGAGAAAAACTAAGCCTGACCGTCAACGGCAAATTGGTCAAGGAAATCTCAGAAACTCGTTTTCAGTTGCAGGAAGGTTTTGCAGGTTTTGGCGTATCATCCCTCAACGCGGTGCCAGTTAAAGTAGAGGTTGACTACTTCACCATAAGCCAACCATAAGCCATTCCTGGGCATTTAAGCATTACAGGGTAGCCATTTATGGGCTACCCTTTTTTTTACATTTCGCGACGGGATGTTAACATTATTCTATGATTGGTGTTTTATATTCTACCCATACAAAATTAAGCACAAAAGCATTTTCGTACAGGAGCAACAAGCATGGGTAAAATTATTGGTATCGATCTTGGAACCACCAACAGTGTCGTCGCCGTTATGGAAGGTGGGCAACCAACCGTGATCACTACTGCCGAAGGCGGGCGTTTATGTCCGTCGGTAGTAGGTTTCAACAAGAATGGTGAGCGTATGGTTGGCCAAACCGCCAAACGCCAATCCGTAATAAATTCCGAAAATACAGTTTATTCGATTAAAAGGTTCATCGGCCGCCGATATGAAGAAACCGTATCAGAGCGAAAAATGGTCCCATTCCAGATCATTGAAGGACCGTCAGACGATGTTCGGGTAAAGGTACCCGTCACCGGCAAAGAGTACAGCCCTCAGGAAGTAAGCGCCATGATCTTGGCCAAGTTGAAAGCGGATGCCGAAGCATATTTGGGTGAGACCATCACCGAAGCGGTGATCACTGTTCCCGCGTATTTCAACGACACCCAACGCCAAGCCACCAAGGACGCCGGGCGAATTGCAGGTTTGGATGTAAAACGAATTATTAATGAACCCACGGCCAGCGCTTTGGCATATGGCCTGGATAAAAAGGCCAATGAAACCATCCTGGTTTTCGATCTTGGTGGCGGTACTTTCGACGTGTCCATCCTCGAAGTAGGCGATGGCGTCATTGAGGTGAAATCTACCAATGGCGATACCCACTTGGGTGGCGATGACTGGGATCAACGGGTGACCAATTGGGCCGCAGATGAGTTCCAAAAAATTGAGGGGATTGACCTTCGAAATGACCGCCAAGCACTGCAGCGCTTGCGCGAGGCTGCTGAAAAAGCCAAAATTGAACTTTCATCCATGATGGAGACCGAGCTCAACCTGCCTTACATCACTGCAGACGCCAACGGACCCAAGCACCTGGTGCTGAAATTAACGCGGGCGAAATTTGAACAAATGACCAAAGACCTGTTGGATCGATGCGTTCACCCGTTTGAAAATGCCTTGAAGGATGCTGGATTAAAAGCTGGCGACCTTAACGAAGTTGTTTTGGTCGGTGGCTCTACCCGCATGCCAATGGTTTCTGACTTGGTACGCAAGCTTACAGGGAAAGACCCCAACAAATCTGTCAATCCCGACGAAGTCGTCGCGGTTGGCGCCGCCATTCAGGGCGGTGTTTTAGGTGGGGAAGTTCGCGACATCCTATTGCTGGACGTCACCCCGCTATCTTTGGGAGTTGAAACACTGGGCGGTGTAATGACCCGCATGATTGAACGTAATACAACCATCCCTGTGAAAAAGACCGAGACCTATTCAACCGCTGCCGACAACCAAACAGCTGTTGACATCCACATCCTGCAGGGCGAACGCCCAATGGCAGGCGATAACATGTCGCTTGGTCGTTTCCGGCTTGATGGCATCCCACCAGCTCCCCGCGGTGTCCCTCAGGTAGAGGTGACATTTGATATTGACGCAAATGGTATTTTGCACGTTACCGCCAAGGACAAAGCCAGCGGTAAAGAACAAAAGATCACCGTTACCGCTTCTACCAACCTAAACAAATCCGATATTGACCGCATGGTTCAAGAAAGCCAGGCACATGAGGCAGAAGACAAAAAGCGCAAGGAATTGATTGAATCTCGCAATAATGCCGATAACCTGATCTATCAAACCGAAAAAGCCCTTTCTGATCTTGGTGACAAGGTAAGTAGCGGCGAACGCGGCGAAGTTGAAAGCAAAATAAATGATCTAAAAACCCGCCTCTCCAGCGAAGATGCTGAAGGTATCCAGAAAGCTGCCGAAACATTACAGCAAGCCTTCCACGCGCTGAGCCAAAAACTTTATAGCCAACCCGGACAACCCGGCCCTGACATGGGCGGCGGCCAACCTGGCAGCCCTGATGGAGATGTAATTGATGGCGAAGTAAAGGACATGTAACCAGCCAACAGAATTGCAAAAAGCAGGCGCTCGATAGCGCCTGCTTTTTTGATTTGCAAACCTTCAAAAAACCACTAATGACTATCGGCTATAATTTTGACTATGTACAATATTCCAGAAAAATTGCGCAAGCCGTTATTGATTCTTGCGATCTTGTTCTTGGTTTTGTTGGCACTCAACCTGCCCACATTGTGGTCAAAGATTTCCAATCGGATCGACACTTTTCGCACCCAGGTCACCTACCTGATCGACCCGCCAGACCAGGCGGTTTTCATTCCAGCCCAAGCGGGAACACAAATTGCCAACCAGGTTACAAGTACTCCAAAGGCCACTCAGTTACCCGGCAATGCAAGCATCACCCCTGCCAAAACAGCCACTGTCTTACCGGCCACCACTCCCTTGCCTACTTCCGCCATCCTTTCAGGTGTTGTCTATGTTGACCAACATAATCGATGGAATTATTGTGGCCCAGCAAACCTTACCATGGCGTTAAACTTTTGGGGCTGGGAAGGAAACCGCGATGACGTTGCCAAAATTGTAAAACCGGGTGAGAATGACCCAAAACTCGATTTTATCCAACGCGGGAAGGCAGATAAAAATGTAATGCCTTACGAAATGGTCGATTTTGTCAACAACGAAACAGACCTGAACGCCTTTCAGCGTTATGGGGGAAGCGCAGATCTATTAAAGAAATTTCTATCTAATGGCATACCCGTGGTGATTGAAAAAGGCTACTACGAACGCGATTACACCGGCAAGACCACTTGGATGGGGCACTACCTATTTGTAACTGGTTACGATGATTCGCAAGGTGTTTTCATAGTTCAAGATGCCTACCTAAAACCTGGCCAAAACGTACAAGTAAAATACGCGGACTTCGATGAAGGTTGGCGATCCTTTAATTACCTCTTTATGTTGGTTTACCCCAATGATAAGCAATCGATCGTAAAAGACTTGGCAGGAGAATTGATCGACTTGGACACTTCCGCAAGGGTTTCGTTAGCACGCGCGCAAAATGACGTAGTTGGAGCAACTGGAATGGATGCGTTTTTTGCCTGGTTCAATATTGGTACCAGCCATGTACAGCTAGCCGAATATAACGATGCTGCCACCGCGTTCGACAAGGCATTCCAAATCTACGCTCTCTTGGATGAATCAGACGTTCAACGGCCCTATCGGATGATGTGGTACCAAACCGCGCCTTACAAGGCTTATTATTACACTCAAAGGTATCAGGATGTGATCGTGTTGGCGAACACGACCTTAAACGAAACCCTCGACAAGCCAACCCTGGAAGAAAGTTTATATTGGCGGGCCATGGCTGAGATCGCCATAGGAGATCGGTATGCAGGCGTATCTGACCTGCAAAAAGCCGTTTATTACAATCCAAACATGACCATTGCTATCAACCAACTTTTAGAATTAAACGCTTCAACAGTGCCCTAATGAAAATTGTCCACTTTGCCGATGCCCATATCGATATCAGCCAATCTGGCAAGGTCGATCCAATCACAGGAATCCCATTAAGGGTTCAAGATTTTTTAAGATCGCTGGATGTGATCGTCGATACCGCCATCACAGAAAAAGCCGACTTGGTGTTGTTTGCGGGCGACGCTTATCGCGATCGCACCCCTTTGCCAACCTATCAGAGAGAATGGGAGAAGCGCGTCCTTCGCTTGTCTCAAGCGAAAATCCCAACAATCCTGCTTACTGGCAACCACGATATGCCCAAATCATCAACCAAAGCGCATGCATTGGAAGAATTTGAAACTCTCCAAATCCCTTACATTCATATTGCATCCAAGGTAAAAATGTTAACCCCGCACGAGCTTGGATTGCCGATCCAAGTGATCACCTTGCCGTGGTTGTACCGCTCCCGCACAGATATGTACCGGCAAACTACCCCCAACGCATTAAATGACCTGGATGCCCAAATGGAAGACGCCGTTTCCGAGGTTCTAAATTCCTTTTTAACCAGGCGCGATGAAGCCCTTCCAACCATTTTGTTGGCCCATGCCGCCATCACTGGGGCAAGCATTGGTGATGAAAGGGAATTGATGCTGGGTGGCGATTTTCAATTGCCCCCAGGGCTGGTAAAAGACCCGAGATTGGATTACGTTGCGTTGGGGCACATCCATAAAGCCCAAAACCTTAACGGGCCAGGTCCAGACCAGGATAACAGAGCCAACAACCATCCCCCAGTAATTTATCCCGGCTCAATTGAGAGGGTGAATTTTGGTGAGCGGAGTGATGCCAAATACTTTGTAATCGCCGACGTTGGTGTTGGGGTTACCAACATAGAATGGCGCAAGCTTGTTAATGTGCGCCCTTTCATCAAATGTGTCATTAAGATCGATCCCGCCACTCACCCAACCGATCAGATCCTCGCCAATTTGCCACCCAGAGAAGAGATCAATGGGGCTGTCGTCCATATCCATGTCGATTTTCCACCGGGAACCCAGGGCGGGATAGACGAAGGGCGCGTCATTGATCATTGTTCCAATGCTTTCGATCTGCGCTTCACAACTCGAATGCAACGTGAAGTTCGATCACGCCTGGCACAGGATGAGAATACAACCGCGATGAGTGACCTGGATTTATTTGGCCGTTATCTGGACGAGCACAAGAACACAGCTTACGATCGCGAAAAACTCACCAACCTGGCAATGACGATACTCGCAGGAGATGCGGGGGGAGACGCGGAATGAAGTGGATTTACATTTCACCCCACTTTGATGACGCGGTACTTTCATGCGGCGGCTTAATCGCTTTTCAGGCTGCCAGTGGTTTAAATGTGGAAATATGGACGGTCACCTCAGGCGTTCCATCCATCACGGAAGGTTCAGTACTGATGCGGCAGGTACAAGATCAATGGGGCATTGATTCACCCGCTGAGGCTGTTTTAGCCCGCCAAATTGAGGAAAATAGAGCGGTTAAGCGGGTCGGCGCCAGTGGTTTTGGTTTTGGCCTGTTGGATTGCATATATCGGGCTGATGAACGTGGCAATTTCCTCTATCAGGGCATCTTCGACCAAATTCACCCAGATGAAGTTATGTTGCCGCATCAGATCGCCGATCGGATCAACCACAAACTTGGTCACAACGATATCGTTGTTTTTCCATTGGCGATTGGTAGCCATATCGACCACCGCTTGGTACATTTGGCAGCAAAATTTGTTGAAGCCAAAAAGCTTTATTACATCGACATTCCTTACTTCTTCAAGGAAGATCGTAATTTAAGCAGCCTTCGGGAATCGGGTATCGAAAAAAACATCGCATTCCCGATCAATTTCGTCACAGATTGGGTTGATGGGATCTGGGAGTACAGGTCACAAATTTCTTCACTGTTCGAAAGCAGGTCAGACTTGGAAGCCAAAATATCCAGCTATTATGGCCAATTTAACGGTACTTCTCTTTGGGAAGTGCCCGAAAACCCCATGCAAGGCGAAATTTGTTAGAATAGCCTACAACCATTTACAGAATTGTGAGTCCCAAAATGCATATTGCCGACATTTTGACCCATGACAAGGTCCATTTCTCATTTGAGTTTTTTCCACCCAAAACGGATGAAGCTTCGAATGCACTGTTCGAGACCATTAAACAGTTGCTTCCGATCGATCCATCCTTCGTGAGTGTTACTTACGGCGCGGGTGGTTCAGGGAAACGATACACCCAGGAGCTGGTTGTTCGGCTGCGCAGAGAAACCCCCCTCAACATTGCTGCCCACCTAACTGCCATTGGCGCCAGCCAGGCGGATATAAAAGAGCAGATGGACAAGTATGTTGAGGCTGGCATTGACAATGTGGTTGCCTTGAGGGGGGATCCGCCCAAGGGTAGTGGGGCTCAATACCAACCCGGTGAAAAAGGTTTTATGTACGCGGCAGAGATGGTGGCATACATCAAAAAAAATTATCCACGAGTGGGTATTGGTGTCGCAGGATTTCCTGAAGGGCACCCCGAAACACCCAACCGGTTAAAAGAAATGGACTACCTCAAAGCCAAGGTAGATTCTGGGGCTGATTACATTTGCACCCAGCTTTTTTTCGATAACCACGTTTTTTACGATTTTTGCGAACGCTGCCAGCTGGCTGGAATCAATGTACCTATATTGGCAGGCATTATGCCGGTTACAAGCCTTCAGAGCCTGCACAAAATTGCCGATCTGGCGTTGGGGAGCCACATTCCGGCAAAATTGTTGCGGGCAATTTCCCGGGCCGAAAATGATGCCGCTATCGAAAAGATCGGTACCCATTGGGCAACAGAACAAGTATTTGACCTCTACGATAACAATATTCACGGCATCCATTTCTACACCCTGAATCACTCCAAGGCAACGATCAAGATTTGCCAACGGCTCGGCCTGAGCATCCCCTGAGATCATTCACCTTCACCTGGCGCTTTACTTGGGCAAATATAGAGTAAATTAGCATAAATTATGGTAGAATTGCTTGAATTAAAAAAGCATGGTCCATTGTTTGCATCCCGAACGTAGGGGTGCAAAAATTCTTAAATAGGGTAAATTATGCCTGCTACATACCTAACACAATCTGGGTTCAATAAATTACAGGAAGAACTGGATTTCCTGCGCAACACCAAACGCAACGAGGTTGCAAAACGCCTTCATGAAGCAATGGAAGGCGGTGAGCTGATTGAGAATGCCGAATATGAAGATGCCAAGAACGAGCAAGCCTTCACAGAAGGGCGCATCCAGGAATTGGAATTAATGCTTGCCGCGGCTCAAATCATCAACCTCGATCCATCCCACCAAGACCCTTCCAACGTATCTGTGGGTGATACAGTTGAAATTGAAGAAGAAGACGGCAGTGTCGCGGAATATACCATCGTTGGCGCCGCTGAAGCTGATCCTCGGTCAGGGAAGATTTCCAACGAATCTCCTTTGGGGCGCGGGTTGCTCAATAAAAAACCAGGTGATGTTGTAAATATCGATGCACCTGATGGCGCATTTAAGGTAAAGATCCTCAAGACCACCTGATCGCCGGGGCAGAAAATACTCAGCCCCGCGGGCAGTCGTATCGCGACTGCCAAACGCGGGGCTTTTTAATCCTAAGTTAGGAAATGATTATGGCTGAATACAACTCATTGGAATTGATCCGTCTTCAAAAGATTGAAGAATTAAAAAGCGAGGGCATCGAACCTTACCCTACCCGCGCAAACCGTACCCACACCGCGGCACAAGCTATTACCCTTTTTACCGAAACTGAACAAGACGGTCCGGAATCGCAGCCCGTCATTACCCTGGCCGGGCGTATCCGTGGTATCCGTTCGATGGGAAAACTAACATTTGCACACATTGAGGATGGCAGCGGCCGCATCCAACTTTTCTTGCGTATCAATGAGATAGGCGCGGAAGCCTTGGCGTTCTTCGACAAAATGATGGATATTGGCGACTTCATGGAAGCTGAAGGAAAGCTGATGAGAACCAAAACCGGCGAGATCACCCTGCATGTCGCTCGTTTTTCCTTGTTGGCCAAAAGCATTTCACCATTGCCTGCAGACAAGGATGTAACCCAGGAGGATGGTTCGGTTATACGTTATGCAGCGTTGGAAGGTATAGAGTTGCGTGCCCGGCAACGCTATGCCGATTTGGCAGTCAATCCAGAAGTCCGGGAGACCTTTCGCAAGCGGGCAAAAATTATCAGCAGCCTGCGAAGATTTTTGGACAACCACGATTTCCTTGAAGTTGAAACACCGATCTTGCAACCCATTTATGGCGGTGCGAACGCCCGGCCTTTCACTACCTTCCACAACCAATTAAAACAACAACTTTACTTGCGCATTTCGTTTGAGTTATACCTGAAACGATTGTTGGTTGGCAATTTGGAACGGGTGTACGAAATTGGCCGAGATTTTAGAAATGAAGGTGTGTCTTTTAAACACAACCCGGAATTTACGCAATTAGAGTTTTATTGGGCATATGCCGACTACCTGCAAGTAATGGACCTAACTGAACAAATGATCTCCTATACAGCCAAGGAAGTGACCGGTAGTTATAAGGTGACCTATCAAGGCAAGGAACTTGATTTTTCTCCACCCTGGAAACGAATTGAAATGCGCCAGGGGATCCTCGACGTCACCGGAATTGACATCTACGCGCATAGTCAGGCGACCGATCTCGAAGCCGCCATTCGTGCAAAGGGCTATCATCCCCCGGCAAACACTACCCGCGGAAAGTTGATCGATTACCTCGTCGGGGAATTTCTGGAGCCCACCTTAATTCAACCGACTTTTATCTACGATTATCCGAGAGATATTTCTCCCTTGGCAAAATCAAAACCCGGTGACCCTTTGACGGTTGAACGGTTTGAAGGGTATGCCGCAGGTTTTGAGTTGTGCAATGCATTCACCGAGTTGAATGACCCATTGGACCAAGAACAAAGGTTTATTGAAATGGGGCGAGATTACACCGCTGAAGATGAGGAATTAAACTTACTGGATGAAGACTACCTGCGGGCAATGCGTTATGGAATGCCTCCCAATGGTGGGTTTGGCATGGGCGTGGACCGGTTGACCATGTTGCTTACCAACAAACACTCGATACGCGAAGTCCTTTTATTCCCCCACCTGCGTAGCGAAGAACAAAGCGGCTCTGATTCGACTGGAAATTGATCCCAGTTTAAACTCTTTTTACCGAATGAAACTCCCCCTTCGAATAGTTTTCAGGGGGAGTTTCATTTGGGGAAGTAGCCAGGTAATGTATCTATTTCCAATCCCACGGAATACATCGCCTTCAGTGCCCCCAAACCAATCCTTGAACCATCCTGACACCAACGTATAAACAAGGTCCGATCGTAAAACCCTTGTTGGCTATAAGGCAGGTTAAATTGAAATCATATTCGATCAATCAGATGGTCGATCTTCCTTTTAACACCAGGTTCGATCCGCTATGCTTGGTCATACACCAAGGCTACCTCTGGGTGTAGTATTGTTTTTAATCTTAATCAAGTGGCAGAAGAAAATTTTTAAAATAAAAACCGCTTTTCGATCGGCCCTGATCGATAGCGGTTTTTCATTGGAGAATGTTAACCATTATTATACAGACAAAATTTAGGAGGAAATAAAAATAAGATTAAGGTTTGGTGAGAGTTTCATGTTTCCAGCCCGAAAAATCGATCAGGTTAGATCCACCCACGAACTCTCGCAATATTGAATTGTCGGGGATCAAGTCCGGCTGCATCGGTAAAAACCACTCCAAAAATGCCAGCAATCTTTTTGCCTCAATGTACTCCGCTGTACCATGGGGTACTTGTCGAAGCAATGGCTCTACCATTGGTTTTAAGATGGCCAATTCATACACCAGTGCTGAGTTGAACATAATATCTGCGTTATCCTGGTAGGCAAATATATGTTTTTCCTCACCACGACGAACCGACTCCCACATGCCAATGGTTTGCGCAGCCGAGTAGCCACGGTGAGAATTGTCACGAACGATCCTGCGCAATAATCGTGTATCGGTGGTGGAGACACGATTGTGGTAATCCAGATTCAGTTGGGTCAGAGCGGAAATATAAATCTTGTATGACCTTCCATACAGGTACGGCGGAATGAGCTGCGGATTCAATCCATGTATGCCTTCCAGGATCAACATTTGGCCGGGTCGCAAGGTCACTTCTTCGCCTAACTCTTGCCGGCCATTCACAAAGTTAAACTTGGGCAGCCGAACAGCTTGGCCATTGATCAGCTTGGTAAGGTGTTCACTCAATTTGGGCAGGTCAATGGCATTGATGTCTTCAAAATCATAATTTCCCTCAGAATCTTTGGGCGTTTTTTCACGGTCAATAAAATAATTATCCAGCTCCAATGGAAAAGGTGAGATCCCCAGGCTCAGCAATTGAACCGTTAATCTACGAGAAAAGGTGGTTTTACCAGAGGAAGTAGGACCTGAAACCAGAATGACCTTGTTGACATCCTTCCGATCTGAGATTTGGCGAGCAATGTTGGTGATCTGTTGTTCATGAAAGGCCTCAGAGACAAGTACCAACTCTTTGCCTCTGTCTTTGGCGATCGAATCGTTGAGAGCACCAACGTTATCGATCCCAAGTGCCTTAAGCCAATCGCCATAAATTTTGAAGGTTCTTAGTAATGCGGGGAATTGTTCAACATGGTCGGTTTTTGTGGGTGTGTGCCGTTTTGGGTACCGCATGATGAAACCGCCGTTTGCAATAGCAAGGTCGAACCATTTGAGGAAACCGGTACTGGGTACCATGTATCCGTGATGATAATCGGTATAGCTGCCCAAAGTGTAGACAGTTACGTGTTCCTTGGTGCGATATTTGAGGAGATCAACTTTATCCATTTCATTGGCAGCGCTAAACATTTGAATAGCATCTACCAGCGAGATTTCTTTTTTGTCGAAAGGGAGGTCCATGGATACCAATCGATTCATTTCAGTTTTTAAGCTTGACAGTTCCCCCGAATCGAGAGGCTTTCTTCCACCTACATGGCAATAATACCCACCTGGATAAACCGAGTGGTCAATGTGAAGGGTAGCCCCTGAAAACAAATTATTGAAGGCGGCGCTTAATAAAAAAGAAAGCGAACGTCTGTAAATTCTGGCTCCATCCGCATCACTCATCAGCACCAAAGAAAGAGTGGATTCATGATGAACAGGAGTGGTTAGTTCCTGCAATTCTCCATTCAGGATCGCCCCCACTGCCGGCGCAGGCATGGATAAAGCACCCGCCAGAATGAACTGCTGAATGGTCGATCCTCGTGGGCCTTCCATTGTGCCAACACCATCAATGTGGAGTTGAACGGTATGGGATGGTTCAACCCAGGTTATTGTCATGTTCAGCCAATTTCCTTCAGCAATTCTTGAACATTATTTGCATATTTTTCCAGCGGTATGCTTCCATCCGTCAGGCCAGCAAGGATATCGCGCAGGCTGCCATTTACAGGGGTTGCAACTCCGCAGCCCTGGCCTGCTTTTGAAACCGCCCCATTCAAGAAATCCACTTCACTTTTTTTACGGCCGCTATATAGGTCAATGTGAAAGGAGGGCATTTTCGCTCCTCGCCCGCTACCGATGGCTTGCTTAAGGAACGGTTGCGAGAGCCACAATGGTAACCCCATGGCAAAGGCAAGCGCCTTTACAGGGGTGCCGGGTAAATTCACCACCTCAATGCCAAGCTTGCGCATCACTTCCAGGCATTCACGAATCTGGCGAATTTCGATATTGGCGGTAACCGAGTTGGCAAAAATTTGCGCGGGGGTTTGATTTAGGATCGCGGATGTTGCGTTTGCGAGCAAATTTGTGAGCATTTTTGACCACTTCATGGCCCTTGCATCGGCGAATATCTTCGGGTTGAGGTATGCAGCATCCATTGCCTCTAACAGCTTCTCGGACATTGGATGTCCCTGCGCGATACCCACACCCCGCAATTTTTCAAGCACAATCGAACCAACATCTTTTCTGCCGATCGCGGAGGTGACTGTTCCAAATAACACATTATCTGAACCAACAAAACCTGCGATCACCTCTTCGTTTGAGACGCCATTTTGCAGGCACAGAATTGGTGGCAGTTTGGCTGCCAATTTTCCCAACCCAGCCAGAACAGGTTCTGTATCGAAGGATTTCAAGGCAAACAATGCGACATCAAACGGCCCAAGTTCCATAGCTGCTTCCAAGCTATCAACAAATTGAACTTGTGGCACCGTAAGATGGATCAGACTGTGTTCTTTCCTGCGAGGATCTATCCCCAGGTCCAAACTGATGCCATTTTGGGCCAATTTATGGCTTGCAGCGGGTTGTTCGATGAAAACAACACGATGGCCAGCGGCAGCCAATGAGCCGCCTATGTAAGTGCCGATTGCGCCAGCCCCAAAGGAGAGCACATTGAGTGGTTGAAAATTATTCATAAAAATTTTGGGTCCCGTTGTAATGTGAGGCGTAAACCCTGCTCGAAAGAAATGGAGGGTTTAAAATTTAGTTTTTGTCGGGCAAGCTTGATATCGGCACACATCCGGGATACACCGGGTGATACGCGAGGGTTGTAGATCACTTCAAGTTTTTTGCCTGCGACCCGTGAAGCAAGCTTGACCAACTCGGCCACCGAAAACTCCTTGCCGCTTCCAACATTGATCACCAATCCATCTAAATTGGGCGCGGTTGAAGCGGCAACCAAAGCTGAAATGATGTCATCAAGATAGATATAATCCCTCGTTTGCGTCCCATCCGCATGGACCACGATGGACCCATGGCGAAGTGCTTGGTTAAGGATATATGGAACGACGGGAGGGTACGACGGGGGCAAATTTTGGCCAGGCCCAAATGCGTTAAAAACACGGAGAGCGATGGTTTCAATTCCCCATAATTTTCCACATGTACGCATGTAATATTCTGCCGATAATTTGCTTACCGCATAAGGCGATTTTGGGTTTGGAACCATAGATTCCAGCAATGGCTGGCTTCCTTGGTCTCCATAAATCGCCCCTGATGAGACTAGAACGACCCGCCGAATGCCTACATCACGAATGGCTTCCATCAACGAAACGGTTCCACCCACATTCACATCGTTGTATTCACGCGGATAATGCATCGATTCTTGTACTGATACGCGCGCCGCCAGGTGGAATACACAATCCACTTCCTGGAGCAAGGTCCATAACTTGGGCCTGTCCAAAACGTCTCCGCGCGTAAAGTGAACATCCGGGATCAAGGACTGAGGATTGCCAGCAGAAAGGTTATCGATTCCCCGAACCTGATGTCCTTCCCGGGCTAATTGGTTGGCAAGAGCTGAACCAATAAACCCCGCCGCGCCGGTGATGAGAAAATTCATGAGGTTTGCTCCATGGTTGGTAGCCAAATTATAGCATCTACCCAGGAAGTACCAATTTTTATGCGTTTATCCTTTGTAATGGTATCCTGCACCAGCCATTGCCTGTTGTAACAACTTCAAGCAGGTTGGGCCAACCCCATGTAAAGACGCGACTTCCTTTTCCGTAAACCGCTTCAGGTCTTCAAGCGTCAAAATTCCGGCAGATGCCAAACCTCTTTTGGCCGGATTCGAGATCTTCCCGGGCAAGGGTGTTAAAGATCGGCTTTCCATTGGGTGTTTCGCCCTTAGTGCCAAACCCCGAATAATATCCCTACCAGGATAAGATTCACCAAATGGTTTCCCACTTCAATCGCCCAAATCTTAAATCCATGCCCGGCAAACATTTTGTTGACCAAATATGTAGGCGCGATAAAACCTAACCACAGCATAAATCCAGAAAGCGCGCCGCTAAAAGCGGTAGGTTGGCCTGCCGTCATTAGCTTTCCCATTGCCGGTACCATCAACGCCATCGCAACAGCCTGGATCACTGAAGAGAGGAGTACCATAGCGAAAACAATTTTCATGTTATCGCCGCCAGGTTTGTGGTTTTCATTTTTCCTGATCGATTCCCACCAAACAGGGAAAAAAGTCTTTGGTCCATACCACAAAGAGCCGCTCGCAATGATGATCAGGGTTGCGACAAGGATCGCAAAAAAATTTAATGAAGAAATGTCCATGGTTAATCCTCCGAAAGGGTTTCGTCGCCGCGAGTATACCGTAACCGAACCTCCGTGTCCAATCCTATTCAGTTAACCAGGTTTGGTTGTATGCTTGCTGCTGGCCAATGAACATGGAAAGTTGGGCTTGATGTTCCTGAATATGGCGAATATTATCAATGATGAGATCGAAGGCTGATATTTGAAACCCCCAGGAAAAATGGCACACCATCGCCGCGGTTTTCAAGTCAAGCTCCAGTAGCCTGATAGCGGCTTTTCCCTTTATGTAGGTACTATAACCTGCCAGGTCTTGTTTCATGAGGACCTTTGCTGGAGGTACCCCCGCGGGATTCAACTCATCCAAATTATAGGGAGGTGGTGGCATAAATCCCACATCCGAAGTTCCCAGGTACATGTCGGTAAAAAATAAGGTGTGATAGGCTATATACCAAGGTTGCGAAAATACAGAATCTCTTCCCTCCGTCGACCACATCGGCGTTTGCCATAGGAGGTCAGGAACACTTTGCATCGCATTATCAAACATGCCTATCGCGGCCGAAAACTGCCGGTGTAACACCAATCCAACCATCCCCTCAGATTGTGTTATTAAATCATCAGGCATATTCCATCGCAGCAACATATCCACGCTCCAAGGCCAGGTAATTGCTGGGAAGCAATTTATGATGCCGCTCTGGCAAGTGAGCCTTGAGTGAATTCTTGACGTCACCGAT
>SXKT01000041.1 GCA_005778035.1 Chloroflexota bacterium | reverse complement strand
GCTGACCTAAAAGTCATCCGGAATGATGCCATAACAATCGAAGAAGTGAAAAAAATGGACATCCAAGGGCTTGTCATCTCTCCAGGGCCAGGAGATCCCATCATCGATGGTGGCATCAGTGCCGATTGTGTTCGATACTTTAGTGGCAAGATCCCTGTTTTGGGTGTTTGCCTGGGTCACCAATGTATTGGCGCCGTCAACGGTGGTACGGTCATTCGCGCCCCACAACTGATGCACGGCAAAACCAGCCAAATGGTACACAATGGCAGCGGGATATTTGCCGGGATACCCAGCCCATTTCAGGTGATGCGTTATCACTCGCTGATCGTTGAATTACCGGCCAGCCACCCAAATGTTGAAGTGCTTGGCCACACCGCTGATGAAGAGATCATGGCTATCAAGGTGGCTGGCCATAATACCTTTGGAGTCCAATTCCACCCTGAATCGATCCTGACCGAACATGGAAAACAGATCCTAAAAAATTTTCTCGCCCTAAAAGGCGGCCAGGGATAGCGGAGAATACCATGTTAAAACCATACATCAACAAGATCATCAATTATCAAAGCCTAACCGGCGAAGAAGCAGAATCGGCCATGGACATTATCATGTCGGGGAATGCCACTCCTTCACAGGTAAGCGCCTTTATTGTTGCTTTGAGAATGAAAGGCGAAACCATCGACGAGATCACAGGTGCGGTCAGGGCCATGCGCAAGGCATCTGTGAAGGTCATACTAAAGGACCGAAGCAAATTGGTTTACGATATTGTTGGCACCGGTGGCGATGGCGCACACACCTTTAACATCTCAACAGCATCCGCTTTTGTGCTGGCTGGCGCTGGAAAAAAGATCGCCAAACACGGCAACCGAGCTGCCTCATCACTTTCGGGCAGTGCCGATGTGCTAAGCGCGTTAGGTCTTAATTTGGATCTGTCACCAGAGCAAGTCGGCCAAGCCATTGATGAACTCAACATTGGCTTTATGTTCGCCCCCAAGTTCCACCCAGCGATGCGCCATGCCATTGGCCCTCGTAAAGAAATTGGGCAGCGTACGATCTTCAACGTCCTTGGCCCATTGACCAACCCTGCCAATGCCGATATCCAACTAACCGGTGTGTATAGTGACAAATTGGTTGCTCCAATCGCCAATGTGTTGCGCAACCTGGGTAGCAAAGGAGCTATGGTTCTGATTGGCGCTGGTGGAACGGACGAGCTGAATACGTGCGGGGTTAATCAGGTTTGCCAACTTGACAATGGCAACCTTCGCGAGTATGAATTGAACCCAGCCGATTATGGCTTGAAACCAGCCCAAATGGACGACCTGAAAGGTGGAACGCCAGACGAAAACGCCGTGCTAATGCGCCAATTACTGGCTGGTAACCTGCGTGGTCCCATTCGCGATTCGGTGATTCTCAACACCGCTGCTGCCATCGCCATTGAAAGCGGTGACATGAATGGAGCTATCAGACAGGCTGAAGATGCGATCGATAGCGGCGCAGCCCAGCGAAAATTAACATACCTGGTTGATTTTAGCCGCTCCTTCATCGTGGAGCCGGCTGAATGAGCGACATTCTCGCCAGCATACTCCAACAAAAACAAGTCGAGGTTGCACAATTAAATTCGGCGGAATTGCGCAAGCTTGCCTTCGCCAGCCCCCCGCCGCAAGCTGATTTCTATGCATCCATTCGCCGCGCCAACCATCTCACCCCTGTACGCCTCATCGCTGAACTTAAACGTGCTTCCCCTTCCAAAGGTTTGCTTGCCCCCCATGCAGACCTAATTACTATTGGCTCCCAATACCAGGCAAACGGTGCCTCTGCCATTAGCGTCCTTACCGATGAAAAATTTTTCAAGGGGTCTCTCGAAACACTTGCAGGTTTGCGTTCCGCCGGAATATCAATACCACTCTTGCGCAAGGATTTCATCATTGATGACACCCAGCTTTACCAAACGAGGCTTTACGGTGCCAGCGCGGTTTTATTGATCGTCGCAGCCCAGCCAGAGGGTCAACTGAAAGCGCTGCATGCAACCGCTTTAGAACTTGGTCTAACTCCGTTGGTTGAAGTACATGATGAAGGTGAATTGGAGGTTGCGTTGAGCATCTCTGGGCTAAGGGCTTTGGGTGTGAACAACCGTAACCTGCGAACTTTTGAGGTGAACCTACAAACTACCCTGCGCTTGTTGCCAGCAATCCCCAAGGATGTAGCATCCGTCGCTGAAAGCGGTATTTTTGGCGTTGCCGATGTAGTACAGTTGGCTCAGGCAGGTATCGATGCGATTTTGGTCGGCGAAGGAATTATCACGTCCGCCGATATCCCAGCTAAGGTGCGGGAATTGTCTACGGTGGCCGGCCAACCATGACGAATCGTTGCCGTGTTAAGGTGTGCGGCATCACTCGGCTGCAAGACGCGTTGCTATGCGCTGAGTTGGGCGTAGACATGTTAGGTTTTAATTTTTTCAAAATGTCTCCCCGGAGCATCAGCATTGAAGAATGCGCCGCCATTACCGACCAGCTTCGCGCACATGCACCAATTACAAGGTTGATCGGAATATTTGTTAATATGCCTGTTGAAGACATTGCAAATACCATAATAGCTTCTGGTCTGCATGCAGCCCAACTGCATGGGGATGAAACAGTGGAACAAGCCAACATACTGGCCTCAAAATTCGCAATTAACGCTTATAAAGCCTTCAGGGGCTTGCCTTTGCAGGTAGATCATGCGGCCTATCCGCAACCTGCCGACTTATCCTTGCCGCAATTGTTGGCAGATGCAGGCGTAAATGGTCAATTTGGCGGAACAGGTTCCAAGTTGGATTGGATACAGGCTTCGAGCCAACTACCTTTAGGTAAACGAGTTTTACTTGCTGGTGGCATTACCCCATTGAATGCCGGGCAGGCGATAACCCAGGTTAAGCCATGGGGCATCGACCTGGCAAGTGGTGTTGAAAGTGCTCCCGGTATCAAGGACGAAACACTCCTTCGCCAGCTAATGGCCGCAGTACAAAATATAAATCAGGAAACCGAGGACAACCGCACGTGAAGACACTCCTCCCTTCAAAATTTGGCCTTTATGGTGGTCAATTCGTACCAGAAACCCTCATCCCTGCGCTGATCGAACTTGAGAAGGCATACGTTGAAAGCGAAACCGACAGCCAATTTCAGGTTGAATTTGCAAACGCTTTGCGAGATTTTGTCGGCCGCCCAACACCGATCACCTTCGCTGCACGTCTCACCCAGGCTTGCGGTGGTGCGAGGATCTATCTAAAGCGGGAAGACCTATGCCATACCGGTGCGCATAAGATCAATAACGCTCTGGGACAAGCGTTGTTAGCAAAACGAATGGGCAAAAATCGAGTGGTAGCCGAAACAGGCGCCGGCCAACATGGGGTTGCCAGTGCCACCGTTAGTGCACTGTTGGGGTTGGAATGTATTGTATACATGGGAGAAGTGGACATTGCCCGGCAACACCCCAACGTTAATAGGATGAAATTGTTGGGGGCAACTGTGGTGCCCGTGGCAAGCGGCACAAAAACACTTAAAGACGCAATCAACGAGGCTATCCGCGATTGGGTCACCAATGTTGGAACAACCCACTATCTTCTTGGCTCTGCGTTAGGCCCGCACCCTTACCCTACCATGGTCCGACGCTATCAATCCGTCATTGGCAGCGAGGCCACCCAACAGATCCAACAGATCACCGGCCGCAACCCAGATGCTTTGGTGGCATGTGTTGGCGGTGGTTCCAATTCCATTGGTATATTTAGCGGCTTCTTAACCTCTCCTGAGGTCAAGATCTTTGGTGTGGAAGCAGGAGGCAGCGGCGTGGCCAGTGGCAAACACGCAGCCCGCTTTGGTGATCCCAGCAAGGGCCGGGTAGGTGTCATCCACGGCACTCGGACCTATGTGCTGCAAAACGCGGATGGCCAGATCGAAGATACACACTCCATCTCCGCTGGCCTTGATTATGCTGCCATTGGGCCTGAGCATTCCATGTTGCGAGATGCCCAAAGAGTAACCTATACCAACGTCACTGATGATGAAGCGTTGGAAGCTTTTGGGGTACTTTGCCGCTTGGAAGGCATTATTCCGGCGCTGGAATCGAGCCACGCCGTAGCATTTGCCATGAAACTGGCACCTGCCATGCGCCCAGACCAAACCATCCTTATCAATCTCAGTGGACGGGGTGACAAGGACCTCGATACAATATTAGCCATAAAGGCAAACCAACCATGAAGTTACCCTCTCGAAAATTATTCATCCCATATTTTCCGATGGGTTATCCCACGATTGAAACCTCCATTGATGTGATCGAGGCGTTGGCCAAGAACGGCGCCGATATTATTGAGATAGGTATGAGCTTTTCGGACCCGTTGGCCGATGGCCCGGTTATCCAACAGGCTACCCAAACCGCCCTCGAACAAGGTATCACATTGGAAAAAACACTGGAGTCGATAGCCATTTTGCGTGACCGAGGTGTGATCACCCCGCTTGTTTTGATGGGCTATTACAACCCCTTGCTTGCCTATGGTTTGGACCGATTTATGAAGCGCTGCCGCCAACTGCAAATCGTCGGCCTGATCATTCCCGACCTGCCAATCGAGGAGTCTGGCGAATTACGCGCCGAACTGGAAGATATTCCTCTGATCCAGATGATTGCCCCAACAACCCCAAATGATCGAATTGCCGAATTGGCACCCACCGCGGGTGGGTTTATTTACCTGGTTTCAATCACCGGCATTACCGGCAGCGGCAACAGTTTCAGCTCCGCTCTGCCAAACCTCATCGCCGCTATCCGGACCCATACCAGCTTGCCCATCTGTATTGGTTTTGGAATCAATAGCACCCAAAAAGCCAAAGAGATGGGTTCCATGGCTGACGGGGTGATCGTGGGCTCCCACCTGATTCGTGAGATCGGTTCAAGCCCTGCGCCGGCAATGGCCGCCGCCGCATTGGCAAGGCAATTCCGCGCCGCGTTAGACCATTAAACCAAACGGCACTTTTTTAACAAATATATTATTCATGGGGCCATCCATTATTGGTATAAATTGCATCCAGGAGAAACAATCACCATGACGGACCTGATCAATTTCAAATATCTAAATCTAAAAACCCAACGGCGGGATGGCCGATTTGTAGCCACTCCGGTTTGGTTCGCTGACCATGGCGGGGCGTATTATATTCGCACATATGCAGGCAGCGGTAAGGTGAAACGCGCCAGCAATTTTCAAACCGGGTTTATTGCCCCCTGCAAAAGTAACGGCACTTTACTGGGAGATTGGGTACCCGCAACGATTCGAATTGCCAACGATGAAACGACCAATACATTTGCAGACGAGTTATTAGACAAAAAATATGGTTGGTTTAAAAAACTCTTCGAACTGATTACCAGAACCAACAAATCTGGGTATACAACCCTGGTTGTATACCCAACCCCGGTATAAGCTATGCGCATAAATAATCGTGCCCCAAAACAAACTCGATCTGGGTTGAAATAGACCGGTTTCAATTGAACTTAGCCAAAATCCTCATAATTAGGAACGTTTGAGTCATTTCAATCGGATCGATGGAATTAAAAAAAGCAACCTTCCAAGTGATCCAATTGCGTTTATGGCAATATTGAACTTCCTGCAAAATGGCCTGGTCGAGTACATCACAACGGAAATGACCACTTTTTTTATATAAAGATGGTTTGGAAATCAATAATCCGTGGAAACAGACCGCAATTAAACTACAATAAGGTAGCGATGAAAAAAATTGCCTTGTTGTTCCTATTTTTGTATTTAACCTCTTGTGCTAACCAACAGCCGGTAGCATCCGCTTCCATTGCCAACACAGCGCCATACCTGAATATAACTTTGGTCCTCGATGGTGTCCCCAAAACGGTGCAAACAAGCGCGCTCGATGTTCGCACCTTGCTGCTTGAAAATGGCATCAACTTGCACCTTGCAGATGTGGTAGATCCGCCGCTCAATACTCTCTTGGCAGACCAAGCCGTAGTAAAAGTTGACCATGCACAATTGGTACAAGCCATTGTAAATGGCCACACCTACACCGGCTACAGCTTGCACAACCACCCCCAACATATGCTTGCGGACCTTGGCATAACACCGTCAGGCATTGATGTAATTCAAAAACAGGGAGACGGGAAGATCGTGCTTACTCGCATTCAAGAACAATTGCAACTCAACCCTGAACCAATCGCATACCAAACCAGATACGAAAAAACGGATACCTTATCTCCCGGCCAAACTGCCATTCTTAAAAATGGGGTGCCGGGCATTCAATTGGCACCCAGCCGGGTAGCCATCGCCAATGGCCAACAGCTTTACCAACTTCAATGGCCGCCCCAGCAAGTAAGCGAACCCATAGACCAACTGACCCAGGTCTCTGGTTCTGCAGCAATCGGAACAATCGATATAGGAAAACAAAGCTTAACATACTGGAAGGCGATTGAAATGTACACCACATCTTATTCACCCTGTGGCCAAGGTACCGGAACCTGTAGTACTGGCACAGCCAGTGGCATGGTTTTAGATTATGGAATCGTGGCAGTTCAGCCGTTTGTTTTTAACGCTCTGGCAGGCACACAAGTGTACATCCCCGGGTATGGTATCGGTACCATAGGCGATGTCGGTGGTGGCTTTCCAGACGGAAGACCATGGATCGATCTTGGCTATAGTGATGCCAATTATGTGGGCTGGTACGGTTACCATACTGTCTACTTTTTAGGTGATCCGCCCTCCTACGACCCCTTTGGAAACTGATTATTATGGCAATCAACCCAAACCCGATCAACGTTAACCAACTTCTGCGTGACCACAATATTCGCCCCAACAAAGAATATGGGCAGAATTTTTTAGAAGACTCTGAGATCCTTTCTTCCATTGCCGATGCCGCTGCCATTATGCCCTTTGAAACAGTAGTGGAGATCGGCCCTGGTTTGGGCACGCTGACTTGGCATTTGGCTCAACGCGCTGCCAGCGTTCATTGTGTCGAACTGGATCCAGGAATGTTGCGGATCCTAAAAAAAACCACCTCCACATTTGGCAATGTCCATTTGACACAGGGAGATATCCTCAAGTTGGACCCGGCAGTTGTAGCTGGCACAACCGATTATGTTGTGGTGGCGAACGTACCTTATTACATTACATCAGCCATCTTCCGGCACTTGTTGGGTAGCAAGCACCGGCCCAAGCGAGTTATCCTGACCATCCAAAAAGAAGTGGCTGAACGTATTTGCCTGATCAACGAAGAGCACAGCCTGCTTTCGCTTAGTGTACATTTGTATGGTCGCCCAAGTTACATCCAGACCATTCCCGCTGAGGCTTTTAACCCCGCCCCCAAAGTTGATTCCGCGGTGCTAAAGGTAGATGTATACCCTCAACCCCAATTGCCTGTTGATGAGATCGAGCCATTTTTCCGCCTGATCAAAGCCGGTTTTAGCCAAAAACGCAAAACCTTGCGCAATAGCCTTTCAGCCGCCATGCATAAAAAACCCGCCGAAGTGGGAGACCTGTTGCTTGTGCAACAGATTGATCCCAACAGGCGGGCTGAAACTTTATCGATTGAGGAATGGCAGCGACTGATCCCCTTGTTCAGGGATCAAGCTGGCAATTTTTCGCAGGAATAATTGGTGTGCAATATTAGCCGCGAGCCTTGCCCGCGACACCCTGAGAACGCAAGTCGGCAAAGTGGGCGCGTACTTCCCAAACTTTTATCGCCGCCTCCAGTTGAATTGCCAACGACATTTTGGATCTTCCCTTGGTTCGTTCTTTAAAGTGAATGGGTACTTGGCTAAAGCGGAAACCAAGTAAATGGGCAATGTAAGCCATTTCCACCAGGAATATGTATCCGTTTGCTGTTATTCGCTGAAGCGGCATAGAGTGCAATGCCTCACGGCGCCATAATCGGTAACCGGAGGTCAGATCATGGATCGTATCAATCCCCAAAATTGTACGGGCGTATAAATTACCAAAAGCGCTTAACAATTTGCGCCATAGTGGCCAATTTTCATCCAGACTGCCACCAGCAACATATCGGCTTCCAATGACTATATCAGCATTTTGTAAAGCGGTTTCCATTTCAACCAATTTTTTGGGGTCATGGCTAAAATCGGCATCCATTTGCGCCACTGCATCCGCGCCGTTTGCCAAGGCCAAAGTGAACCCCTCTATGTATGCAGTACGCAAGCCTAATTTTCCGCTGCGGTGCAACACGTTAACCCTACCTTCATATCGGGATGCAAGGGCATCGGCAACCTGGCCAGTACCATCGGGGCTGTTGTCATCCACGACCAATACGCCGATTTCAGGCAACGGCAGGCTCAATATCTCATCCACCAATTTTGGCAGATTTTCAGATTCGTTATAAGTTGGAACGATGACAGTGATTCGCAAAATGTACCTTCGTTATATGGGTATCAGGATGCGCCAAGCCGCAGGGTCAAGGCTTTCGCGCCTTCCGCGGCTGCTTGCACCGCGGGAATGTACTGGTAATCCAATTTTAATCGGTTTTCTTGTAAAGTCGCTTCTGGTGAATTCTGAGGCATAAAAAATTCCATTGCCATTTCGAGCCGTTGGGCTAATCTTTGGCCAAAGGAACCGCTTCCAGGTCCACCCAGGCACAATACCATAGACGAGCCACTTAGATGGCCCAAAAAATACTCGCCAATCGCGGCATCCCTCAGGCTGTTGCGAATCAATATACTGGTTTTACGAACAACGTCCTCTGCGGCGTCGGTGCCAAAGGCTGCACTAAAAGCTGGCAAATTGATGATTCCGAAATACAATACATCATTACCTTCTGAAATTGCGTTTTCTACTTGTTCAGCGACCACTTTTCCTTCTGGCAGGCTTGTTACGCTATTGGCAACAGCCTGCGGTTGGTAACGGCCGATCACATTTTTTACCCGCAGCTTCAACTCTGCCATATCAAACGGCTTGGTTATGTAATCGTCCGCACCTAATTCCAGGCCACGCAAGCGGTCAGCCCGATCCCGACGCTCGGTTAGGTAAATGATCGGAATTTCACCGGTTAATGGGTCAGTTTTGATTCGACGAGCAACCTCGTAGCCATCAATATCTGGCAACCGAATATCCAATATGATCAGGTTGGGCTGTTGCTCCTTGGCCGTGCTCACACCTTCCTCACCCCAGTGGCTGGTGATGACACTGTAACCGCTGGCACGAAAAAACGTGTGCAACATTTCTGAAATATCGAAGTCGTCCTCGATGATCAAAATTTTATGGTTACTCGCATTATTCATTGTCCACTCCCCCATCGTGGGCTGCTAATGCGGAATTGGCAATGGTTATCTCCTTGCGCATGGCACAATTCCTCAACCACTCCAAATTCAGCCCCACCAGAGACCCAACGCAGAGATTCTTCCAGCAGACCGCCAGCCAAATGGCAAACCGGCTTGTTACTTTGGCCTCTACCCCAACATACCGGGCACACAGTGATGATCCATAAAAAGTCATTTCCGTCTTCCAACACTTCTACTTTTTGGTCGGTGATCCGATTAAAGATGGCGGCAAAAGCGGGCAAACCAACTTTTACCTTGGCTCGCAATGGCAACATCCTCAAGGCCAAGTCGCCAACACCTGCAACCGCGCCAAAATCTTTCAGTCCATCAGCGAACAGTGCTTTTCCGGCCCGGCTCGCCAATCCCTGCCCGCCGCGCATGCCATACAGCTCGTCCAAAGAGATCATAATCGAAGACAAAGCGGCAAAATCGAATGCTTTTTCAAGATCATTGGGGGGGTAATTATCTACCATTTCGTCCAGCTTTGATAGCCGAAGAATGGCGTCAATACCATTTTGACCCATTACATCCCGCAAGGCATCGATCACCAACAAACCAAACTTGTTGGGGTAATAAAGTCCAGAAAGGGGGATGCGACTCATGATCGGCCGACTTGTTTTATGGATACTTTCATGGTTTTAATAGATTTAAAATTATAGCACGTCTTATTTTTTGATAGAATTCAGCCCATGAGAATATTCAAATTGCTTGCCAAATCAATTTTCGTCACTTTGACGCTCACAATCATGCTACTACACTCATCAGGTGATGCAAAAGCAGGATCTGCTTTGCCCCCAACAACCTTGTTGTGCGCGCCAGGTTTTTTTGCTGAAGTGCCAACCGAGTGCGCAGACCCGGCCATGACCGACCCGGCTGCCGCGGATCCTTTTGGCTTCCCAGTCTTGGTAAATAGTGGTCCAACAGTTTACCAGCGACCAGACCCTCTGCTCAATATTGTTGATGCACGTTATTACCTGGTAAACGACACCGGCACCGCCTTTTACCCCAGTATTGAAGCTGCTCGCGCCAAGGAGGGTGCTGTTCAGGTGATCAATCCTGGTGAGCTGATCTATGTCGTTTACGATCAGCGCATTGATACTGATAAAGGAACTTATTTTTTGTTACCAAACGGCCTTTATATGCCGGGGGATGGCTCTACTGTTTCTGTCGCCACTCCTTTTCCAGGGGTCGAGGTAATAAATCAGCCCGCCCACTCGTTCGGTTTTATCTTTACTCAGGTTGGAGTACACCTGCACCCACAGGAAAGTTGGCTTAGCCCAGCGGTAGATGTATTGCAACCCGTTGGCAGTGAGTATCCGATTGTTGAGATCCTGGCCACCATGCGAATCAGAGGTGAGAATTGGCATCTGATTGGCCCTAACCAGTGGGTGCCCGGTCGTGGAGTAGCTGTTGTTACACCAAGGACAAGCGCCCCCGATGGTGTCGAGGATGGTAACTGGATCGATGTAGACCTTGCCGAGCAATCGTTGGCAGTTTATGAGAATAACCGATTGGTGTACGCAACAGTGATGGCCAGTGGCGCTGAACCCCTCTTCACCCGGCCCGGCTTGTTTCAGGTATATGAAAAGAAAGAATCAGAGACAATGACTGGCGAACGAAACACGCCCAATTTTTACCATTTGGAAAATGTTCCGTGGACGATGTACTTTGACAAAGCCCGTGCGTTGCATGGAGCATATTGGCGTGCCCGATTGGGTTACCCACAATCCCACGGGTGCGTAAACCTATACCCAGGAGATGCTCATTGGTTGTTCAATTGGGCAAAAGTTGGCACCTGGGTTCATGTTTACGATACCACAGGCAAAACTCCTACCGACCCCAATTTTTATGGTGATGGCGGAGCATAAACCCCAGGTTTCTTGACTATGGCTCGACCCACATTTGTGCTCTTGGTAACAAATGCCTTGCCAATCGCGAGGCATTTGTTTACACCAATTATTTAATATTTATGAAATATATCATAATTATTGACAAGCCAAAAAGCGGCTGATATACTGCTACTAATGAAAAGCACCCGAGAAAGAATCCTTTCCACCTTGCTGACACACCCGCGCATCTCAACCAACGAGATTGCCAAGGCAGTCGGTATTAATTCCATTTCGGTACGACACCATCTCACCAGCTTGCATTCGGCCGGCTTAATTAACAGCGACGAGGAAATGCACGGTGTTGGGCGTCCGCGCATGGTTTACTTCCTTACCGAACAAGGGATGGAAAAGTTCCCAACCCGATACCTGAGGCTAACGACCCGTTTGCTCAGCCAATTAAAAAGCAAATTACCCGAACCGATGCTAACCCAAATGTTCAGCGAGGTTGCGCAAATGATAGCGGGTGAACATGCCGGAGAGCTAAAAGGCTTAGCCTTGGAAGACAGACTCGATCATGTCAAAACGCTGTTGGCAGAGGAAGGTTTCTTGATCGAATGGGAAAAGCTGGGCGATGAATACCACATCCATGAAGTGAATTGCCCATATTTGCAAATTGGCCAGCATCACCCTGAAGTTTGCACCTTGGACCAAACCTTGCTCAGCAGTATGTTAGCCTTGCCAGCCAATAAAGTTCAGTGCATCCTCAGTGGTGCCAACCATTGTACTTATGTAGTTAAAAACACTTTGTAACGAGGAACTATGACAGAAGAACAGGCATTAAACATCCCGACTTGGGCTATTCACGCCTCCCATCCCCAGCTGGTAGATCAGGTTCGCGCTTCCCTTTCCGAAGTGATAGATCCTGAGATCGGTCTTAACATCATCCAACTTGGCCTCATTCGTGATGTTGCGGTGGATGATAGCAATACTACCGCCCGAGTAACCATGATCTTGACCACCCCGTTTTGTCCTTATGGCCCAGCCATGGTAGATAATACCCGCCAAAAAGCGCAAGAAGGCTTAAAAATGCCCACTACTGTAGAAATGGGCATGGATATTTGGGATTTTTCGATGATGGAGGACCCAACCGCGCTGGACTGGGGTTTGTACAACTAATTCTCCCCAAAATATTTAAAAAAAGGTTACCCTAAGGGTAGCCTTTTTTAAATCATCCATTATGACAATCGGGGTCGGATGGGTCAGATTTGCTCCAATAAGCCTAACACCCGTCGAAGGCCCCAAGTCAGTTCGCTTGCCATGGGGCTACGGTTATTACCGTGCCTGGCGCGCACAAACTGGCCAGCTCTCGCGTGCAACCACGCGCCTGCCCAGGCTGCACTGAAACTATCCAACCCTTGCGCCAATAAAGCACCGATCACACCGGCGAGAACATCACCGGTGCCGGCCTTGGCCAACGCTGGCTCTGCAATTGGGATAATTGCCGCGTGCCCCTTAGGCTCGGCAACCACGGTTTGGGCACCTTTGAATAATACGACGCAGCCCCATGCACGCGCTGCCTTTCTGGCGCTTGCCAACCGGTCCGTTTGCAGTTCTGCAACAGAGGCACCTGTCAAAGCTGCCATTTCACCCGGGTGCGGGGTAAGGATACAACCCGCGGGTAGGGCATTCCACCATTGTGGCAACATTGCCAGGTTCCGCAGGCCGTCTGCATCCACAACCATTGGTGGTACAGCCCAATCTGTATCCTCATCAACGCGGTTACCCATTTTTTCTGCTACCGATCCAAAACCAATCGGCCGGTTATGAGGTTCAAAACCGGCCAATAATGCCGAAAAATAAGATTTAACCAATTTTTGGCTGGCTGGTAATGGACCCATGCCCGGCCCTATTACCACAGCCTTGCAACCTTTTGTTGCACGTAATAACAATTCAGTGCCATCTTCACTCATAGCACCGTCTACAGTAGGCATGATTGTCCAAATAGCTTCTGGCAGTTTCGATGCGGCGCTGGATTGGACTATTGCGGGTACAGCCATGCGAACCAAGCCAGCACCAAGGGTATATGCACCCAAACCACTCAGTACAGGAGCGCCGATGTACTCCACACTCCCTCCGCATATCAGCATCTTGCCGGCGCCGCCTTTATGGGTGTTCCATTCCCTTTTCGGTAAGACCGACATAACATCTGCCGCTTCCACTACCTGCAATGGTCCTGCTGCTCCGTCCTCAATGTCAATGCCTATTCCTGCGCTGGCCAACTCACCGACCAAACCAAAAGCTGGCTGCAATAACAAACCTGCCTTGCATGCACCCATGCAAATTGTCAGGTTAGCAGGGATAACAGCTGGGTCGGCATGGCCAGTTGAGCAGTTTACCCCACTTGGGCAATCAACTGCTACTACTATTGGACGCTTTGGTAAATAATCCAGCGCATGGACCACCAATTGCATCCGTTTGGCTAATTCCGGTTTCACATGGCCTTGAAATCCGGTACCCAACAAAGCATCCAGCAATATGGCAGGTTCTCCTAATAATTGTGCCATTTCAAGGTGATCACCTGCCAATATTGCATCGCGAACCTCCACACCTGCGGCGGAGGCTTGCTGAACCATCCAATCGTCATGCCTATCAACCATGATCAATGCCCGGGTCTTCCATCCAATTTGGGCTAATTGGCTCAAGGCTACCAATGCGTCTGCTCCGTTATTACCTTTGCCAACCATTGCGACGATGCTCCTGCGGCCAGCAATAGCCCGCCGGTCGATTGCAAAAGCCAAATTCTGTCCGGCGTTTTGAATTAATTGGTTCACGCCAGTACCGTTGTTAATCGCATTTTGTTCCTGCTGCAACATTTCTTCCACACTAATGTGTTTCATCGCCAGGCTCCGCGGTAGAGTTTATTTGATTGTAAAACATTTGAGGGGAGGGTGAAAAGCGGCTTGATGGGATGGGTTAAAAATCCCACCCTGCCGTCGCGCAAGGGCTGCCGCAGGGGGTGTGGCTCTTCTTGCGTGTCACGGGCAGGGTAGGAATTTTCAAACAAAATAGGGGCAACAAGCCCCGTGCTCAATATTATAAACGAAAACCTGCTTTTGTGGAAAAATAACTGGGAATTCGTTTCTAAAGTTACGCCGGTCACTCGGTACTTAATGAATTATAGCACTATCTTTACACAATATTCATCAATCTGCCAAACATCTTATGGAGCCTCTGAATAAGTAGCAACAATTTTTACTGCTGGCTTGCCATTTCCGAATTTGCCTCAGTATGGTGGTCTTTACGGTCACGCAAATCCAGCCTGCCCAGCTTTATCAGGTCCGGCCATGCCTTGGCAACACCCAGAACGACCAGCAAGGTTCCAATGCCACCTGCCACTACAGCCCCAACCGGCCCCAATATTGATGCCACCACCCCAGATTCGAACTGCCCAAGTTCATTTGATCCGCCAATGAAAATTGCGTTGATCGCGGAAGCTCGACCGCGCATCTCATCTGGCACTTGGGTCAACATCATGGTGCTTCGAATAACCACACTGATATTGTCCAAACCACCCAGTATCCCCAGCATGGTGATTGAGAGCCAAATGTTGGATGAGACTCCGAATACGATTGTGGCAAGTCCGTATCCACTCACCGCCCATAATAAGGTTACACCAGTTTTTCGGAACGGTGGCAAATGCGCCAATAGGAAGGTGACTGTGATCGCGCCTATCGAGGGTGCCGCCCGCATCACTCCCAACCATTCTGGCCCAACGTTCAAAACATCCGTGGCGTATACTGGCATCAACGCTACCGCACCACCAAACATCACCGCAAACATATCCAATGTGATGGCAGCCAGTAGCACTTTGGTTTCGCGTAAAAATCGCATCCCCTCTTTCAGCGAAGCCCACGTTTCCGTTTTTTTTGATAACGGCAATGGTTTGCCTTGCATTTGGGTTACCAATAAAACAAATGCCAGAGCAGCAACAGCATCGGCAATGTAGATCCATGTTACCTGGCCAACCATGGCAATTACCCCGCCAGCCAACGCTGGCCCCACAATACTTGCGGTTTGCCATGCACTGCTACTCCAGGTTGCAGCATTGCCAAACAAGGGAGGTGGTACCGACTCAGGTAGCAGGGTACTCGATGCTGTCTCATTAAATGCACGAGCCAAACCGAAAACAAACAAGATGACGAACACCCATACCAGCGGCCATTGAAAGGTTGATACTGCCGCCAAGGAAAGTGAACAAATAGCAAATACAAGTTGGGTCAGAAGCACAATTCGGCGTCGGTTGAATTGGTCAGCCACATGTCCAGCGGGCAAAGAAATGAGGATGATTGGGATCACTTGTACAAGACCCACCAAGCCCAAAACAAACGCGTCCCGCGTTCGCAACCACATTTCCCAACTAATGGCAAAAAACAGCATCTGCCCCCCCAGGGAGCTAATAAAGCGGCCAACGATCAACAACCGAAAATCACGTTGACGTAATGCTCCATAGGGGTCTTGTTTTATTGTTTCCAAAATTCAGATTCCTTTTGAGTTTTAATCATTTGGTATCAAGTAAAGATTTTCCCACATGTTCGGTCAATCTCGCATTGTTGTAACCGGCCATGCTCACAATGCATACATAATTTTTACGGGAAAGCCGGCTTAAAACTGATATACTTTTTTATTGCAGCACATAATTACATAGCTGATTTTTCCCCTCCTTAGGGTAACCCTTGTTTGGGTAGTCGCGCAAAAAATAACCGCTAAGTTTAGCGCAAAATTAGAATGAAGGACCCATTTTGGAAGATCAAAACAAACCCCTCATCCTGAAATTACGGGATGTGAAGAAAACCTACCTCGGAGGCGAGGAGCCTTTTGACGCCATCCGAAACATCGATCTGGATATTTTCCAAGGAGAGTTTCTGGGGATCACTGGAAAATCGGGCGCTGGCAAAACTACATTGCTAAATGCAATCAGTGGAGTTAGCGCCATCAGTTCCGGGCAGATCCAATTCTTTCCTGGTGGAAATGCACAACCCCTGCCCATCCATTTGATCAGCGAAGATAAGCTGGCCCTTTGGCGGGGTGAAAATGTGGGTGTGATTTTCCAATCCTTCGAGTTGATGCCCACCTTAAGTTTATTGCAGAATGTGATGTTGCCACCCGATTTTACCGGTGGTTACAGCTCCCGTGTTACACCACAAAAAGCAATGGAATTGCTGGATTTGGTAGAGATCGCTGACCATGCCCACAAGATCCCTGCACACATTAGCGGTGGACAAAAACAACGGGTCGCCATCGCGCGTGCCCTAATCAACGACCCTCGCATAATTATCGCCGACGAACCTACCGGTAACCTCGACACTGTCACCGCCGATACGATCATCCGTATCTTTGAGAAACTGGTTGCCCAAGGAAAGACCATATTGATGGTGACCCACGATGATGGGTTTTCTAGCCGATTTAGCCGCCGCTTGCGCATTGTCGATGGTGAATTGGTAGAACCCCAGGTTGCCTCCTTGGAAGTCACTATAAAGCAAAAACACCACCGTATGCATTTGGGCAGCGCTACCAAGGAACGGGCCCGTGGTGATGACACCCAGCCACCTGCAATTTCTCTTCAAAACGTAGACAAGATCTATGATGGCGCAAGTGGCAAATTTCACGCACTAAAATCAATCGACCTGACGCTAAACTATGGCCAATTTATATCGATTGTCGGAAAAAGTGGTTGCGGTAAATCAACCTTGCTGAACATGATCACCGGTATTGACCACCCCACGAGCGGAAAGGTGATGATCGGTGGTGAGGATATTTACAAAATGAATGAAAGCCAACGCGCACTGTGGAGAGGCCGAAATTTGGGCGTTGTTTTTCAGTTTTTCCAACTCTTACCCACCCTCACACTACTTGAAAACACAATTTTGCCAATGGACTTTTGCGATGTATTTAAGTTTGGCGAGCGGCCAGCACGTGCCATGGAGCTGTTAAAACTGGTGGGCTTGGAGCATCAGGCGCACAAATACCCAACCGCGGTATCCAGCGGGCAACAACAGCAGGCAGCAATTGCTCGCGCATTGGCTACAGACCCAAGTATCATCCTCGCCGATGAACCTACCGGAAACCTCGATACACGTGCTGCTGAGAATGTGCTCAACCTGTTTGAGGAACTTGCGGACCAGGGCAAAACTGTTTTGATCGTAACCCATGACCCCTCCATTACTCGCCGTACCGACCAAACTATCATCCTCTCGGATGGTGAGATCATTGATGAGGCCATTGCCAGAGCACTGCCCTACCTTAGCCACCCGCTTATGCTCCAAGCTACCAAAGCTGCCCAGCGGGTAGAACTTTCGCCTGGTTTCGAGATTTTACGCCAAGGCCAATCGGTAGACAACTTTTATATGATCGCAGAAGGCTCGGTAGAGGTTTGGCTGGAAGAAACCGAAAATCAGCAACACATCTCATTGGCGACTCTTGGGCAAGGCCAATTTTTTGGTGAAGTTGAATTGACCCACGGTGGTCATGCCTTGGCTCATGTCCGCGCCACCGATGAAGGCGCAACGCTGGCTGTGTTACCGCGAGATCAATTCCAGCCTTTGGTTAATGCATCTGTGCCAACACAAGAGAAGCTCAGAAAAATTGCAGATGAGCGCCAACAGGAAAACCTTTCTCGCGCAGGAGGAGACCGATGAACGCACGCCTGCGTGACAGAGCACCCCGATGGCAAAAAGTCCTTCGAGACCTTTGGGATGACAAAACACGTACCATTTTGGTCGTACTTTCCATTTCAGTAGGTGTATTCGCAATTGGCACCATTGTTACCGCCTACGCAATATTGTCTGTAGACGTGAACCGAAGTTTTTCAACTGTCAACGCCCCCAACATCGATATCCGCACCCAGTATTTTGGAACAGATTTGGTTGAGAGTGTAAAAAAAATTGATGGTGTCGAGGATGTTCAACCCCGGCGTGTTGAGAAGATCCGCGCCCGAAGGGCGGACCAAAACTGGATCAGTTACACAATGATCGCCTTGCCAAACTTTAATAGTGGGGTCAATGTTTTGCGTGCAATTGAGGGCACCAACTCTCCTGGTGATGGGGAAGTGGTGGTGAACCAGAACCTGATGTACCGTACCGGTTACCAACCTGGCGATGTGCTCACCGTACGCATCAATGAAGATACCGAAATGGACCTGACCGTAGTTGGCATGGTTACCGACCAAACCGCCGCAATGCCAATGGTCGGAGAGACCAACTTTTTTTATGTCACCACAAAAACATTCCGTCAGTTTGGCATGGGAGACCATTACAACAGTTTGTACATCACTGTTGACGGCCCAGGCGATGACCTGGCCAAGATAGGCCAGGTGACTGACGCCGTACGTGAACGCGTTGATGACAGCGGGCGGACCGTGGCAAAATCGAGCGAAAAACGATCCGACCAGCACCCCATGATAAGCACAGTGTTGGCAATAATGGGGTTACTCATGGCTTTGGGCGTTCTTATCACCGTCCTTAGCAGTTCACTCATCATCAATACGATCAATGCCATGTTGGCTCAACAATTGCGCCAGATCGGAATTATGAAGTTGGTCGGTGCCCGTAGCGCACAGATCATGCAAATGTACCTGGCGTTGATCCTCACTTTTGGCGCAATATCGTTGGTATTGGCGGTTCCTGCCGGCGCGGCTGCTGGTTACGGGCTTGCTTTTTTCATCTCTAGCCTGTTAGGTGGTGTATTGCAGGGTTTTCGGTTGATACCCTTGGCGCAAGTCGTCCAAATGGCGGTTGCCATTATTATCCCCATAGGCGCTGGTTTCTTTCCGATCAACAGCGGGTCCCGAACGCGCATCCAACAAGCCATCAGCAACACCCGGCCAGAGCAAGATCCTTCCAGCCATCAAAAATCCCGCTTTCACTGGCCAACCATGAGTTGGGCTTCCCGTCCATTACTGCTCTCATTACGCAATACCTTCCGAAAAAAAGGCCGCCTTGTACTTACCATATTCACTCTCACCATGGCAGGCGCAGTTTTCATCGCCGTCTTTAACGTGCGCGGTAGCCTCGATAATGTGATGGTTAAGTTGATGCAACACTTTATGGGCGATGTAAATGTGTACTTTAACCAACCCTACGAAACGGACAAAGTGCGCCGCGACCTGATGCGCGTACCCGGCGTGGTGCATGTGGAAGGCTGGACCCGCGTGACCGGCGACATGGAAACCCCCGAAGGTACCTATATCAATCATATCAGCCTGTCTGCTCCCCCTTATGGTAGTTGGTTCATCACACCCGAGATGATTGCGGGACGTTGGCTACAACCCGGAGATCGTAATGCGCTGGTCATTTCCGATACGATCTTCGAAACCTACCCCGATCTCAAGCCTGGCGATACATTGACCATTCGCTTGCCTGGCAACCAACCTGAGCAATATACCATTGTCGGAATTTTTCAGTTTGTATCGATGCTTAAAGACCTGATTGCATATGGTGATTTTGGCCATATTACCGGTGCCATGCACCTTGGGGATGGCTCCACAAGTTTTACGGTCACCACTGAACTGAACGACAAAGAAGATGTTGCGCGCATCGCAAAGCAGATCGATGATCTGGTGACCGACGAAGGCTACAATGTTTACAGCATCCAGTCGGCAACCGTCCAGCGTGAATCTGCTACCCAATCCTTTGGGGTGTTGATCACCTTCCTGATGATCATGGCCTTGCTAACTGCCATGGTTGGCAGCATCGGATTGATGGGCACCATGAGTATCAACGTCCTGGAACGCACCCGTGAATTGGGAGTGATGCGCACCATCGGCGCGGTTGATAGCGCTATTATGCGCTCTGTTATATTGGAAGGCATGGTGATCGGTGTGATCACCTGGGCTTTGGCGATTGTTTTCTCCTTTCCGATCAGCTCCTTCCTGCTGGATATCATCGGCAATGCCATTATGGGCTCGCCAATGAAATTGATCTTTACCCCAATTGGCATATTTATTTGGTTGGCGGTCGTTTTGGCGCTTAGCGCTGTGGCCAGCATTATGCCTGCCCGCAATGCCGCCCGCCTTACCATCAACGAAGTGCTTGCGTACGAATAAACCTTGCTGCACCTGAACAATGGCTTTCTTAACATTCCCCCAATAACACAAACCAGAAATCTACCATAAACAACAAAAAAGGACCGGTCAAAAAGACCGGTCCTTGTGTGCGCTGGAGAGGACTTGAACCTCCACGACTCTCGCCACATGGCCCTCAACCATGCCTGTCTGCCAATTCCAGCACCAGCGCAAGCAGAATGATATTATAGCCAT
>SXKT01000003.1 GCA_005778035.1 Chloroflexota bacterium | reverse complement strand
TCGCCAATTGAACGCACATACCCACCAACAAATATGCCAAACTGGGCCAGGAATTGCTTAAACAACGCTCCAGCCGCAACTCGCATCGTAGTCTCGCGCGCGGAAGAGCGTTCGAGGGTCGGCCGAAGGTCATTGTAACCAAACTTTACCGCACCAGTTAAATCGGCGTGGCCTGGCCGGGGGGTGGTCAGAGATTTGATCGGTTTGTCCTTCCATTTGGCATGGTCGGCGTTCTGCACTACCAAGGTGATCGGCGCTCCGGTTGTCTGGCCTTCCATCACCCCGCTTAGGATCTCTACGGTATCCTTCTCAATCGCCATCCGTCCACCGGCGCCATATCCCACTTGGCGGCGATGCAGCTCTCTGTTGATTTCACCAACATCCACACGCAAACCAGCGGGAAGACCATCGATCACGGCGGTAAGTGCCGGGCCATGCGATTCACCAGCTGTAAAAAATCGGATTGGCATAGGTGATACTCCTTTATGGGGTGTGAGTTGTTTGTTGCCAGGCAGCATTGAAATCAGCCCGGTTTATCTTCACGTTTGTCCAAATTTCGAAGGATAATAATGCTTGTTCAACCAACATACCCCATCCATTGCTCGCCCGCAAACCTGCGGCAGTAGCCTGTTTCATCAATAGTGTGTTTTCTGGGTTATACACCAAGTCGTATACCAGGCAGTTCACAGGGAATTTGACGTTTGACGGCCAGGAGCTGGAGTCTATATGGGGTGCCATTCCCAAGGGCGTTGTATCAACGATCACATCGATCTTGTTCCGCTTCAAGGTATGAGAAAGATCCGCCAGGCCATATAATTTCATCCCACCGGGAAGCCCTTTGCCGCGCAGATCGGCAACCACTTGTTTGGATTTTTCAACATTTCGAACAAATGCATGGATTTGCCAACCATTATTGAGGAAGGCATAAAAAACTGCCCTCGCAGCCCCGCCTGCCCCAAAGACGACTGCTTCGCCTGGTTTATAACTAAGTTCCAATCCATTATTTGCCAGGTCGGCCTCAAATCCTGGCGCGTCGGTATTGTGGCCAGTGACTTTGCCATTTTTGAATGTGATGGTGTTTACCGCGCCTATGTTTTTTGCATTCGGGCTTAGGGCATCTAAAAATGGCATTACTTCTTGTTTGTACGGTATCGTTACGTTTAGACCCGTGATCTGCCCTTCGCGTACTTTCTTTATCATGGCAGCCAATTCGGCCTTGCGCTCTGGCTCAATCGGGAACAATTCGTAGGCACCTTGTAATCCGGCCAGTTTTAATGCCAAAGAATGGATCTGGGGGGAACGGCTGTGAGTGATCGGCCAGCCGAGTAAACCGAATTTGATCATTTTACGCTCTCCAATACCTTAAAGAAATTGGGAAAGGTCTTACTAACACAACCGGGATCCAGGATCTCTACTCCAGCTTGCCGCAAGCCGATCAACGAAAATGCCATCGCCATACGATGGTCTTTATAGGTTTCAATTTTGGCAGGCACAATTGAATCGCATGGTTCTATGCGCATTCCATCGGGAAATTCTTGCACTTGAACACCGAGCTTGCGTAATTCGATACAGGTCGCGGTCACACGGTCGGTCTCTTTAACCCGAGCAGAGGCGATGCCCCTGATCGTGGTTGGGCTGCATGCAAATGGCGCAATGGCAGCCAAAGTTTGGGCCGTATCAGGAATTTGAGACATATCTATATCGACGCCCTTCAGCCTGACACCATGGTTGTGAACTGTAATCTCATTTTGTCCTACTTCTATGTGGAGTCCCATCGATGCCAACACATCCAAAAAATTGATATCTCCCTGAATGCTCGCCCTGCTGATATTTTCCACGGTAACACTCCCTCCGGTAACAGCGGGTAGTGCAAAAAAGTAAGACGCGGCTGAAGCGTCCGACTCAATCATATAGTTAGAATTGGAAATATACCGCCCAGGTTCCACCGAAAAAATACGGTATCCTTCACGTCCGATACGCAATCCAAAATCCGCCATCACTTTTTCGGTCATATCCACATATGGCTTGGAATTTAATTCGCCCGCAACCTCGATCTTAAAAGGAGCTTTGGCATAAGGCGCTATCATCATTAATGCGGATACGTATTGTGACGAAGTTTGACCAGTGATCCTGGTAACCCCGCCAGCCAACCCATTTGCGACAATACGAACTGGAGGGCAAATTTGTCCAGTTTCAGGATTTTTGGTGCCGCTAAGTTTCACCCCCAAAGCTGCCAAGGAATCGAGCAGATCGCCGATCGGCCTTTCACGCATCCGGGGTTCACCATCCAATGTGTATTGCCCATCTCCAATGCATAAAAACGCACTCAGGAATCTGGCCGCGGTACCCGCGTTGCCAATAAACAGGGATGCTTCTTTCTTCGGGATGGTTCCACCTGTACCCCAAATACTGATCGAACCGGCATCTTCATCCATCTCCAACGTAAAACCAAGGTCCATAAGCGCGCCTGAAAAGTAGCGCGAGTCATCAGAGAATAAGGCATTTTGGAGGGTGGTCTTCCCATTTGCCAAGGCGGCAATGAGCAAAGCCCGGTTGGTAATGGACTTGGAACCCGGCACGCGGACTTTTGCTTTAACCGGGTTGTTTACAGGATGAATGGAACGCGATTGCATACAGTTCGTTACCCTTTTAGTTTACTGTAATTCTCACGAGCCATATCCAGGTAGGTACGTAAACCATCTACATCGTTCTCTGCAATGCAACTGGTGAGGTAAGCAATTTCATCATTTAATTTTTCAAGATTAGCCAAAATGTTTTCTCGGTTCGACTGTATGATGCTCATCATCATGCTACTTGCGGTACCCGCCAAACGGCTGGTCGACCTAAATCCAGGGCCGATAAATGGAGCGATCTCACCCGGGGTGGCCATAACCAGTGCGGTTGAGACCAGGTATGGCAAATGGCTAACATTGGCAAGCACTGTATCGTGATAGCCAGCATCGAGTTCCACCAATTTCACTCCCAATTCATCACCCAGCTCTCGCAAAAAACCCATCACACTATCATTGGTACGGCTTGTGCGGGTCACCAAAAATGGCGCTCCAAAATATAAAGTGCGCTCCGCATTCCGAAGAGAGAGGTTTTCTTTGCCGCAAATTGGGTGGCACCCAACGGTTAGGATATTTGCCGGCAATGTTTCCATTTTGGTTGTTATCAATTGCTTTGTAGAGCCAAGATCCATCACCAAGTACGATTTCTCCGGGTTCAAAAATGGTGGCAATTTCTCCAAATAATCTAAAATACCATCTACCGGCGTGGCCAGGATTATCACATCCATTTCGGCAGCCCGAGAATCCAATTGAAGCCAGGCATCGTCGACAATTTGTTGCACAACAGCCATTTCACAAGTTTCGACATTGGTATCAATGCCGGTTACCGATCGGCATTTGCCCTTTAGTGCCAATGCCAAAGACCCTCCCATTAGCCCCAAGCCAATGATCAGAACCCGCGAGCTATGCAAATCCAAGCCACTCTCTGTTGCGCGCATTAAAACTTAAACCTACTTGGATGAAACCAGATCGCGGTCGACTGCTTGGGCAACGCGTTTAAGGTCACGTACCATCTTCGCAAAATCTTCCGGAGTCAGGGATTGCTTCCCATCGGAGAGTGCATGGGTCGGATCATTGTGCACTTCAACGATGATACCATCAGCACCCGCGGCAACCGCCGATTTGGCGATGGATGGAACATAACCAGCTACACCGGTGGAGTGGGACGGATCGAGTATGACCGGCAGGTGGGTCATTTCTTTTAATACCGGAACTGCGTTGATATCAGTGGTGTTTCGGGTCGCGGTTTCGAACGTTCGGATGCCGCGCTCACACAACATAACACGGGTATTTCCACCACTAAGGATGTATTCAGATGCCATGAGCAATTCTTCCAGCGTAGCAGACAAGCCTCGTTTGAGCAATACCGCGGTTCTGGTTTCGCCTACGGCTCGAAGGAGATTGTAATTTTGCATATTTCTGGCGCCGATCTGCATTACATCGACAAATTTTTCCATAACTTCTACTTGCGATACAGCCATGATCTCGACCACAACTGGCAGGCCAGTTTGCTCTCGCGCTTCGGCCAAATATTCCAAACCTTCTTCACCCAAGCCTTGGAAGACATATGGGCTGGTACGTGGTTTGAATACACCACCTCGCAAGGCATTGGCACCGGCTTCCTTCACCGCGTGGGCGATCTCCAACAATTGAGAGCGGCTTTCTACCGAACATGGGCCAGCAATGACCGGGATCTCCTTACCTCCGATCGAAAATCCGTCCAACGGGAAGACTGAGTTCTCTGGATGGAATTGGCGTGAACTTAATTTGTAAGGCTTGGATATGCGTGTAACAGTTAGCACGCCGGGCAATACCTCAAAGAGACTCGTAGGCACGGCATGAGTGTCTCCCACGGCTCCAATGATCGTCTGCTCGATACCTTCAATTACATGCGGAGAAAGATGCGCATCTTCAATGTGTTTGATTACATGTTCTATCTGAGACCGGCTAGCGCCGGGGTTCATTATGATCATCATAGTGGGTACCTCGTTAGTGAATTGTAGCCAATCGGCGGCCAAGTATCTGAGAGATCTGGCCAACCTCTTTAACCATTTGGGAAAATCTTTCGGGCTTCAAGCTTTGTTTTCCATCAGAGAGAGCGTTGGCAGGATCAGGGTGAACTTCGACGATCAATCCGTCGGCCCCGGCAGCAATAGCCGCTCGCGCAATGGAGCTTACATAATCTGCATTGCCTGTACTATGCGATGGGTCCAGGAAGACTGGCAAATGTGTATGTGATTTTAAGACCGGCACAGCGTTGATATCTGTAGTGTTGCGGGTGCTGTTTTCGTAAGTGCGAATTCCTCGCTCGCACAGGATCACGTTGGTATTGCCACCGGCTAACACATATTCGGCGGACATCAATAACTCTTCAATAGTTGCGCTCAGACCGCGTTTAAGCAATACAGCGGTCTGGGTTTCGCCAATGGCTCGCAATAAGTTAAAATTTTGCATGTTACGGGCACCGATCTGAAAAATATCTACATAATCACGCATCATATCAAGTTGAACCTGACTCATGATCTCCACCACCAAGGGTAATCCGGTAGCATCGCGCGCTTGTGCCAGATAATTTAAACCTTCCTCACCAAGGCCCTGAAAGGCATAAGGGCTGGTACGCGGCTTAAATACCCCTCCACGCAGAGCTACAGCGCCGGCTTCCTTTACCGCATGGGCGGTTTCGATGATCTGGGCTTTCGATTCTACCGAGCAAGGGCCGGCAATGACACCAACCGCATTGCCACCAAAATTAATCCCACGCACCGAAAAACTCGTGTTATCTGGTTTGAACTGCCTGCTAGCCAGTTTGTAGGGTTGTGTAATGCGCTGTACAGTTTCGACCCCATCCAATGTCTCAAAGATTTCCGTCGGCAGGGCATGGGTTTCACCGATCGCACCAATAATGGTGGCCTCCACTCCCTGAGATAGATGAACCGCCAAGCCGGCGTCTTTAATGTGTTTGATCACATTTTCGACCTGCGCGGGTGTTGCATTGTTTTGCATTATGATCATCATGGCTGTTTTTCCTGCAAGTTTTATTTTGAAAGATCAGGACGTAGCCTGACCGCTTCATTCAAGTAAATATGTTTAACCTGAGATTGCGCCAGGTCCGTATTCCAATGGATCAAAACCCGCACACAAAGTGGCAGGCTACCCGTCACCGGGATCTCTGTTGAGCATAACAGCGGCACATTATTCCAACCCATTTTACGGGCTGCGGCTGCTGGATGAATCGAGATAATATCATCTGTCACAGTAAACAGAATGGATGCGATGTCATCTGTCGCCAAACCTGGGTTGCCTTCCAGGATTTTTTCCAATAATTCGGCAGTAGCCGCCAGAATCAAATCCGGATCATCCTGTTCTACTGTGGTAGCACCTCGAATTCCACGTACCATGACTTTCTCCTTAGGGGTTATTACATAAAAAAAGCGAGCCGCTTGGCTCGCTTTTTATTTCAGTATCCCAGACTTTTTTAAGCGCGACCAACGGAGTTCAAATTCTTGAAACCGTAAAAATAGGCGTAGCTAAAAAAGAACACAGATTGGTTTTTCATGACCCCCGAATTTTATACTACTCAGCCATATCCGTCAAGAAAATTCATCGTCGAAAAATTGGGTATTAAATCGGCAGGCAGCTAATCCCTAATTTTCGTTTTACCAAAATCCAAACCATCCCATTCCAGATCACTAATGTCACCGATGCGGCAAAGGCCGCGCCGATAATACCCCACATGGAAGAGAAAACCACCATCAGAACCATGTTCAAGGATGTTGTTGCAAATCGAATTCGGGCAGTATCCCGTTCAAAACCGGTCATTGTAAGAAAAAGGGATGAAGCGCCTGTAATTGAATCAAAAAATTGGCCGGTGACTAATATGATCACGATCAGATAGGCTTCTTTATACTCACGTCCGTAAAAGAAATTTACAAAATATTTTCCAAAAAGGATGAATAGAAAGTAAATTCCGGTATTGACCAATACGATCAATCGGGCACTCAGTTTTGCCAACGATTGCAGGCGAGCAAGGTCATTGTTCGCAAAGGTTTTTGCGATCTGCGGGCTCAAGATGGGGTACATGACCAAACGGCCCAAATCTGCCAATATTGCGATCTGTACCGCTACCCGGTAAACACCCAGTTCGGCATATTTCACAAAATAACTGACGATGATAACGCTCATCCATTTATTGATCACCTGCATTCCGGTGATGGAGGCTAAGCCGAGCGTGCTTTTTAGCCACTCGTTGTTTTGGAAGGATGCCACTGCTTTAAAAATTTGGTGGGGAGAGACCCTGAACAATATTGTAAATGCCCATACTACTGAAAGTACTGCAGCACCTACCTGATACCAAATTGCTATTTGGGGTGTTGCCGGCACATTTAACACATAGGTAGCGGTGAGTGCTACCGAAAGAAATACCAATGGCATGAGCACTTGCTCACCGATTTGCGCAATGGCGACTTTGTGAAACCCCCGTATGGCAGAGCTGACGATACCATTCAGCCCAAGCAAAGGAACCAACAACATTGCCCATACCAATACGGAATGCAGTTCATCCTTCACCAAACTGCCAAGAAAAGGCCGCAATATTGGGTATCCGATAATGAAGACAGCGGAAGTAGTAAGCAGGGTGGTTGCGGCCCATTGCCACAGTCCTCGGATCGCCCCCCATTGTGAACCTTCGGTCAGGCGGGCGGTTTCACGCACCATCAACTGGGGCAGGCCAATTTCGGTTGGTGCACCAATAACATTGATGATCGCCATAACCTGTGTAAAAAGGCCGAAACCGCGTGTCCCTAAAATGCGTGCCATTGCAACCGAAACCAAAAAGGTAAGGCCAACATTCAGCAGCTTAACCAAAAACACCCAGGCGCCTTCGGAGAATAACCACTTCTCGCGATTTACTACACCAAGGATCTTTTTCTTAATAGCATTCATGATCGAATTACAATTGCACGTCAAATTTGGTGGACCGGCATCAACCGGTCGTGTTGATCCTGAAAGGATCGTGGGGGAATATCGAAATCATTCGGCAGTGGACAAAAATCAAATACTGAAGGCGCTTCCTCATCGGTAAATTTGTATTTACCGATCACTTTGCGGGCATTAAGGTTGTAATGATAAAAAGAGTTTCCATCACCCAATAGTAAAGAACCATCGGGCAGTTCTCGAGCACCCCGCAAGAATTTGGACCCGATCTTGTCTCTCCACAATATCTCGCCATCATTTGGGTCAAAATGAATCAGTTCTCCATCGGTGCTATTCAAGTAAATGGCGCTGCCATCAGCGAGCTCGCGGGCGCTGTGGCTGGGTACACTGGAGCCATAAAACCACAACACTGGCTTCACGTTCAATTCTTTATTGATCCGTACAACAACACTATAACCTTTGGCTGGCTGGATGATCATCTCACCTTTGGTCTCTGATGCTTTGGTGAAGACGCTTTTTCGTAAAAACGAGTTGAAATTTACGAAATGTTGCCATATTCCCCATCTGACCAATTTGTATTTGATCGCCAACATGGTTGAGAAATCAGCATTCTTCAAGAGCCCTAAAGAAACCAAGAGATCGCCATTTTTCATCATCGTTACACTGTTTATGTGTGCTTTGTCTGTATCTACCAGATTATGCGTACGCGGGTCCCGAAAGTCTATTGCTCCTTCCTGAATTTGTTGATCCGTTAAAAATGGCCGGATCTTCCAACCGGTAACCTTTTTAACTGCGTCCATTTTTCGTACGTCCAAATTTGCCAGTACTTTGCCAGAATAATCAAAGCACATCAAAAGATCAGCAGACGTAGATGTTACCCAAATCTTGTCTTCGGTAAGCACCAATTCGTGGATGGATGCGCAGGAAGGGTGAAAGAAATAGGAAATCGGATTCCATTTATTGTCGTAAATAAAGATCGTGGAGGACGTAACGAAAGCGATACGATCTTTAAAGATACTGAATCCTTTTAGCCCCCGCATACCGCCACGGGGGTTGGGATTTTCAGAAAGGTAGGGAACCTCTATGATGGTGTTTTTTTGCAAAACTTTTTTATGGTCCAGATCGTAACTAAACATGTAGCCAGAGGGTTGGCCAATCGGCACATGTCGATTGGTGGTAGAGATCAGAGTGATCATGCTGTCCTTGGTCTTAAAGCTGGTTTACAGGCATTAATTTTTCGTGGTGAGATACAAAAGAAATGGGAGGCAGGCTGTAATGGTCGGGTAATATCGCAATATCAAAGATGGCTTCCTTTGTGTCGGATGAAGAAAAATCGGTGAACAAAACTTTGCCTGCCTTAAGGTCAAAATGGATGAAGCGATTATTGTCACCGAGCATCAAGGTACCATCCGGCATTTCCACTGCGCCGCGCAAAAACTTCTCGCCCAGTTGGTGCACAGATAAGATCTCTCCATTTTCGGGGTTGAAGTGATAGAGTTCTCCAGTGGTCGTCTTTAGGTATATAGCGCTGCCATCTTTTAATGCGCGAACGCTATGGCTCGGAGCCGTTGCGTCGGGTAATGTCAACACCTTGCTAACGTTACCCGCTTTATCTACCCGAAAAATAGCACTAAAACCTTTGGCAGGTTGAACCACCAATTCTCCGCTGTGTCGATTTTCCATCGATTTCATTCGTACCCTAAAGAAGCGGTTTACAGATTCCAGAATTCCCCATAAATGGTACCTGATCAACCAGTTTTTAATGTAAAGGAGTCTTTGATGACCTTGATATTTCAGTAATCCGGTCGACAATAGAAGATCGCCATTCGCCATCATTGCGAGGCCATTCGTATGGGCGGCATCTGCCATCACTTCATCATGGGTTCGTGGGTCACGGAAATCTATTTTCCCCTTAACCAAGTCATCCTTGGTGAGATATACAGGCGGATTCCATTTGGGATCTTGCAATATTTTTGAAAATGTTCTTGTATCGTGATATTTAAGCAGGTTACCCTTAAAATCCAATTGGCAAAGCACATCATTGCGCGCACTGGTTACCCAAACAGTTTCGCCATCCAAAACAATATCATGTACTCCAGCACAACTTGGATGGAAAAAGTAGCATTCCGGATTCCAGTCTTTATCATACAGGAACATGGTAGAGGCGTTTGAAATGGCGATGCGATCCCCATCAATACTGATGCCTTTTGATCCACGCAAACCTCCTCGCGGGTTAGGATTCTCAACCCGGTAAGGTGGTTCAATGATCTCGCAGGTGCGCAAAATTTTACGCGCTTCCAGATCGTAGACAATGATATGCCCCGATGGTTGGTCTACGGGGGTATGCCGGCTGGATGTGGAAATAAGGATCTTGGTCATTGTGAGTATTCTTTTCCATTCTCTTGTAATAGTTGGGTGTACATTTCAATGTGCTTTTGTATGGAAATATCGGTTGAAAAAGTCTGCATCACATACTCATAACCTTTTTCGCCGAGTTCCTTCCAACGATTTCCATCCAAGAGGGTTGCCAAGCCATGTCCAAACTCATCGTTGGCGACAAATATTCCAAACCTGGATGAAAAATCATCGGGGTCCACAGAACTAAGCACAGCGCAACGATGTGCGCATGCTTCGATAAACGCATTCGGCAAGCCCTCACGTGCTGCAGTGTTGATAAGAATCCAACTTCGTGACAGGATTTGACTCAATCTGTCGGACTCAAATTGGTTAATAAACCCTGTCAACTCAACATTAGGCAAGGTTGAAAATTGCGATCTCAGTTTTTGATCGTACTCTACATCACGGCTGCTTCCTGCCACCACAAAACAAACATCAGGAAACGTACGCGCCAATTCCAAGACCAATTCTGGTCTCTTTCGCCGATCCCACCTTCCCACATAAACAACCGTTGGAGTTTCAGCTTTCTGTTGGGTTGCCGGAATT